>NZ_JASATH010000005.1:0-98362 GCF_038440215.1 Inquilinus sp. OTU3971
GTGCTGTGGTGCGCGTCGCTGCTGCGGCGCCGGCGCCCGGTGTTGCGGCCGGGCGACCTCTCCGACCATCTCCGGGCCGATCTGGGGCTCGAGAGGTGGCGAGGCTGGCAAAGGCCGCCTCGAAATCCCTTCTGAGCTCACCCGATCGCGATCACGATCTTGCCGACATGGCCGGCTGCCTCGAGGTGGCGGTAGGCGTCCTTCGCCTGCTCGAACGGGAAGACCCGGTCGATCACCGGCTTGATGCCGGCCTGCGCGATGTGCCGGTTCATCGCCTCGAACATCTGGCGCGAGCCGACATAGAGGCCGCGCAGCGTCACCGACCGGCCGATCAGCGGCGTCGGCTCGAACGGGCTGCCGGCGGTCAGCACGCCGATCAGCTGGACGAAGCCGCCGATCCGGGTGGCGGCGATCGACTTCGGCACCGTGCCGGCGCCGCCGACCTCGATCACATGATCGACGCCGCGCCCGCCGGTCAGCCGCAGCACCTCCTTCTCCCAGTCCGGATGGCGGCGGTAGTTGACCAGCTCGGCCGCGCCCAGCGCCTTCGCCTGCTCCAGCTTGGCGTCGCTGGAGGAGGTGGCGATCACCCGGGCCCCGGCGGCGCGGGCGAATTGCAGCGCCAGGATCGAGACGCCGCCGGTGCCCAGCACCAGCACGGTCTCGCCCGGCTGCAGCGGATGCTGGCCGCCATAGAGCGCGTTCCAGGCGGTCACCCCGGCGCAGGGCAGGGCTGCCCCTTCCTCGAAGGACAGATGGTCGGGCAGGTGCACCAGCCCGTCCTGGTCGAACACACGGTATTCGGCCAGCACGCCATGGGCCGCCCCGCCCAGCGCGCTGGCCGGATCGGCGGTGTCGATCTCGCCGCCGATCCAGCTCTGCATGAAGATGCCGGCGACGCGATCGCCGACCTTGACCCTGGTGACATCCGGGCCGACCGCCACCACCTCGCCGGCGCCATCCGACAGCGGCACCAGGTCCGGCAGCGGCGCGCCGCGGCTGTAGCGGTTGGTGGCGACCATCAGGTCGCGGTAGTTCAGCGACGCCGCGCGCAGCCGGACCAGCGCCTGGCCGCGGCCGGCGACCGGCGTCTCGGTCTCGGCGAGGGTGAGGTCGTCGATGCTGCCGATGCGGGGGAAGCGGTACTGGCGCATGGCTCGAAGCTCCGATGTGTCGGGATCGCCGCCGGATCGGCGGCATGGGCGCCATGTTGCGGCTTGCAGGCCTTCGCGCAAGAAGGCAACATTTCTTGCCATAGGATACTCTTTTGCACCTATGGAGATGAAATGCCGCCACGAGAACAGGCCCGCCGGTCCTATGGCTGTGCGGTCGAGGTCACGCTCGCCGTCATGGGCGGCAAGTGGAAGCCGGTGATCCTGTATCAGCTGCTGGACGGGCCGCGGCGCTTCGGCGAGCTGCGGAAGCATTTCGGCGGCGTGTCGCAGCGCTCGCTGACGCTGCAGCTGCGCGAGCTGGAGACGGACGGCATCGTGCACCGGCAGGTCTTCGCCGAGGTGCCGCCGCGGGTGGAGTATTCGCTGACCGAATACGGCCGCACCCTGGCCCCGGTGCTCGACGCCATGAAGGCCTGGGGCCAGAGCTTCCGGGAGCGCGTGGAGGGAACGGCCGAAGCCGCATAGGGGAGGGCCGGTCCAGGCCCTCCCCGAAGGCCTCAATACATGTGCTGGCCGCCGTTGATCGAGAGGGTCGAGCCGGTGATGAAGCCGCCCTCGTCGTCGACCAGGAACAGCACGCCGCGGGCGATCTCCGACGCCTTGCCGAGGCGGCCGACCGGCACCTTGGCGACGATCTTCTCCAGCACGTTCGGCGGCACCGCGCGCACCATGTCGGTGTCGATGTAGCCCGGCGCGATGGCATTGACGGTGATGCCCTTGCCGGCCCCCTCCTGCGCCAGCGCCTTGGTGAAGCCGTGGATGCCGGACTTCGCCGCGGCGTAGTTCACCTGGCCGTACTGGCCGGCCTGGCCGTTGATCGAGCCGATGTTGACGATGCGGCCGAAGCTGCGGGCGCGCATGCCGTCGATGACGCAGCGGCACATGTTGAAGCAGGAGCCGAGATTGGTGTCGATCACGGCGTCCCAGGCCTGGCGGTCCATCTTGTGGATGGTGCCGTCGCGGGTGATGCCGGCGTTGTTGACCAGGATCTCGACCGGCCCGAGCTCAGCCTCGATCCTGGCGATCGCGGCCTGGCACTGCTCGAAATCGGCGACGTCGAACTTGTAGACGCTGATGCCGTGGCGCTCGCTGAAGGCGCGGGCGGCCTCATCGTTGCCGGCATAGGTCGCGGCGACCTTGTAGCCCTTCTCCTTCAGGGCCAGCGAGATCGCCTCGCCAATCCCTCTCGTCCCGCCGGTCACAACCGCTACACGTGCCATGTGACGTCCTCCCAGGGTTGGATTTGAGGGCCGCCGGCCGCGACGAGAACTCGGCGGGCGGCCCGGGAAAATCGACGGCTGCCGCGCTCAGCGTTCGACGCAGAGCGCGATGCCCATGCCGCCGCCGATGCACAGGGTGGCGAGGCCCTTCTTCGCGTCCCGCCGGCCCATTTCGTAGAGCAGCGTAGTCAGGATCCGCGCGCCCGAGGCGCCGATCGGGTGGCCGATGGCGATGGCGCCGCCATTGACGTTCACCCGGGCCGGGTCCCAACCCATATCCTTGTTCACCGCGCAGGCCTGGGCGGCGAAGGCCTCGTTGGCCTCGACCAGGTCCAGCTGCTCGGCGGTCCAGCCGGCCTTCTTCAGGGCCGCGCGGCTGGCCGGGATCGGGCCCGAGCCCATCACCGCCGGGTCGACGCCGGCCGTGGCCCAGGAGGCGATGCGGGCGAGGGGGGTGATGCCACGACGCGCGGCCTCCTCCTCGCTCATCAGCACCAGCGCCGCGGCGCCGTCATTGAGGCCGGAGGCGTTGCCGGCGGTCACCGTGCCCTCCTTGTCGAAGGCCGGGCGCAGCTTGGCCAGCACCTCGATCGTGGTGTCCGGCTTCAGGTACTCGTCGGCGTCGATCACGGTGTCGCCCTTGCGGCCCTTGACCGTGACCGGCACGATCTCCTCCTTGAACCGGCCCTCGCGCTGCGCTGCCGCCGCCTTCTGCTGCGACGCCAGGGCGAAGCGGTCCTGCTCGTCGCGGGTGATCTGCCACTGCCGGGCCACGTTCTCCGCCGTGTTGCCCATGTGGTAGCCGTTGAAGGCGTCCCACAGCCCGTCGCGGATCATGGTGTCGACCATCTTGGCGTCGCCCATCTTGGTGCCGCTGCGCAGATGCAGCGCATGCGGCGCCAGCGACATGCTCTCCTGCCCGCCGGCGACGACGATGCGGGCGTCGCCCAGCGCGATCGCCTGGCCGCCCAGCGCCACCGTGCGCAGGCCGGAGCCGCAGACCTGGTTGATGCCGTAGGCGGTGGCCGATTTCGGGATGCCGGCGCCGATTGCGGCCTGGCGCGCCGCGTTCTGGCCGGTTGCGGCGGTCAGCACCTGGCCCAGCACCACCTCGTCGACCTCGGCGGCCTCGACCTTGGCCCGGCCCAGCGCCCCGGTGATCGCGGCGATGCCCAGCTCATGCGCCGGCACGGCGGCGAAGGCCCCGGCGAAGGCCCCGACCGGCGTGCGCGCGGCTGCGGCGATGACGACATTGGCCATGGAGGCATTTCCTCATGCTGTCCGGCGCGGTCGGGCCGCACCGGTCGAATTGCGCTAGACTGACGATAGCCACTGCCGTTCCGCCCGCGCAACCACGACGGGAGGATTGGGTCGAAGGGGAGGGGGATCGATGCGCAAGCCGTTGCTGCGGGCCTTGGTGCTGGCCGCGCTGGTGGGAACGATGCCAGCGGCGGCGGCCGAGGATTGTGCTGCCATCGCCGCGCGCGCGGCCGCGGCCTGGCGGGCGACGACGATCGTGTCCGGCCTCGCCGGGATCGACGCCATCACCGCCGCCTGCGTCCAGAAGACGCTGGTCCAGAACCTCGCCCGCGACCTGGGGCAGCCGGTCGGCTACAAGGTCGGGCTGACCGGCAAGGCGATGCAGGAGCGGCTGGGCGTCGATCATCCGGTCTCGGGCGTGCTGCTGCAGCGGATGCTGAGCGAACCGGGCTCGCCGGTCCCGGCCGGCTACGCGGCCCGGCCGCTGGTCGAGGCGGACCTGATCGCCGTGATCGGCGATGCCGGCGTCAACCAGGCGAAGTCGCCGGCCGAGGTGCTGGCGCATCTTTCGGCGCTCAGGCCCTTCATCGAGCTCGCCGACCTCGCCCTGGCGCCGGACGAGAAGCCGACCGCGGCCTCGATCGCCGCCGTCAATGTCGGCGCCCGGCTCGGCATCGCCGGTCGGCCGATCGCGATCGACCCCGGCCTCGCCGAGCGGCTGGCGACGATGAAGGTCTCGCTGACCGACGGCAGCGGCAAGGTGCTGGCCGAGGCGCCGGGGGCCGCCATCCTCGGCCATCCGCTCAACGCGGTGATCTGGCTGGCGCAGGATCTCGCGGCAAGGGGCGAGGCGCTGCAGCCGGGGCAACTGATCAGCCTCGGCTCGTTCGGCCCGCCGGCCCAGCCGGTGCCCGGCGGGACCGTGACGGCGCGCTACGACGGGCTTTCGGCCGCGCCGGTGTCGCTGTCGGTCCGTTTCGAATAGCGCCGGCCAGCCATTCGGCCAACGGCCGCCACACCTGGGCCTCGGCGCCGCCCGCCACCACCATGCCGATATGGCCGAGCCTCGGCTCGATCCGCTCGGCGCCCGGCATGCGGTCGGCCAAAGCGCGGGCGCTGGCCGGCGGCACGATGCGGTCGCGGGCCGGGATCAGGTGCAGGCTGGGCCGGCGGATCGCCTCCGGCCGCACCGCCGTGCCGTCGATCCGCCACAGGCCGCGGCCGGGCATGTTCTCGCCGTACCAGCCGGCCAGGCATTCCAGTGCCACCGGGCCGGGCAGGGGGATGCCGTCGTTCAGCCAGTCCTCCAAGGCGACGAAGCGCGCCGCCTCGGGCGAGGTCGGGTCCAGCCGGCCGAAGGCGCTGAACTTGCGCAGGGCGGTCAGCGGGTCCAGCGTTGTGAACAGCGCCTGGATGCCGTCGACCGGCAGCACGCCGAGCGACGCGATGATCGGCAGGCTGGCCGCCGCCGCCATCCGGCCGATCTCGGCCTGGTGCGGCGCATCGGCATGGAAGTCCCAGGGCGCGGCCATGAAGGCGACGCCGGCGATGTCGTCCGGCCGCCGCGCCGCCAGCGCCGCCGCCAGCGTGCCGCCCATGCAGTAGCCCAGCAGCCCGACCGGCCCTTTCGCAGCCGCGAGAGCGGCATCCAGCGCCGGCTCCAGCCGCCGCAAGATCACGTCGGTCAGGGTGAAGTCGCGCTCGGCCGCGTCCGGCACATCCCATTCCAGCAGCAGCGGCCGCAGGCCCTGCGCCGACAGGAAGCGCAGCAGGCTGCGCTCCACCGTCAGGTCCAGCACATAGGTGCGGTTGACCATCGATGGCACCACCAGCAGCGGCAGCCCGCCGGCAAGACCATAATCCCGCAGCCGGGCCGATCCGTCCTGCCACAGCACCGGCGACGCCGGCAGGTTGCGGTGGTAGGGGTGGCGGATGTAGCGCTCCAGCCCGGTCAGGAAGGCGGCGGCGCGCCGGGTTCCTTCCCGCGCCAGGGCCGCCCCGGCGGCGTCAGGCGGCAGGCTTGCGAGGCGGTCGGCGGCGCGGCGCAGCGGCTCCGGCCAGAGCGGCCTCGAGCCGGGCAACGCGCTCTTCGAGAGCGGCAATGCGGCGATCCCGCTCAGCCAGCTCGTCGCCGCTGCGGCCAGATGCAGCGGCAGCGGCCGCGGCCCCAGGCGCAGCGTCATCACCTGCCCTCCCGCCCAGCCCGGCCATGACCCGCGACACATGGCCTGGATCCAGCAGGGCGGCCCAGCCGCGCAGCGTCTCGGGGTCGGTCAGGGTTGCGGTCCAATGCTCTTGCCAGAGATCGAGGAAGCGGCGGGCCAGGTCGTCTGGGCGGTCGCCGTCGCCGGGCGGCGGGTGGTGGGGTGGTTTCGGCGCAGTCATCGGCGGCGATCATAGTCGGCCCCGCCGGGCCTGCCTATGCCCGGCGCGTGTTGCGATGCGAAAGGATCGTGACATGCCGGCCTGGTCGGACCAGTATAGGCCTCAATTCAGTCAAAGCGGCCGTGAGCCCGCGGCCGGAAGAAGCGATAGGGACCCCCATGCCGACCAGTCAGGCCGCCCCTGGAACCGCCCCGTCGGCCGAGGAGCCGAAGAGCGCTCCCATCACCATCAAGAAATACGCCAACCGCCGCCTCTACAACACGGCGACGTCGAGCTATGTGACGCTCGAGAACCTGGCCCAGATGGTCAAGGACGGCGTCGAATTCGTCGTCTATGACGCCAAGACGGGCGAGGACATCACCCGCTCGGTGCTGACCCAGATCATCGTCGAGGAAGAGGGCAAGGGCGGCCAGAACATGCTGCCGATCGGCTTTCTGCGGCAGCTGATCAGCCTGTATGGCGACAACCTGCAGTTCATGGTGCCGCGCTACCTCGAATCCTCGATGGAGGCCTTCGCCCGCAACCAGGACCAGATGCGCCAATACTTCAAGGACGTCAGCGGGGTCTTCCCCTTCGGCGCCTTCGAGGAGATGGGCAAGCAGAACATGCAGCTGTTCGAGCGGGCGATGCAGATGTTCACGCCCTTCGCCGCCGGGCAGGCCGGCAAGCCGCCCGCCAGCAACCCGGCCGGGGCCGGTCCGGCGGCGCCGGCGGAGCAGGGATCGATCGACACGCTGCGCCAGAAGCTGGACGACCTGCAGCGCCAGATCGAGGAGATCACCAAGCCGAAGCGGTGATCCGGCCCGGCCGGCGCTCAACCGTAAGCGATCAACCGGCCGAGCGCGCCGGCGAGGAACCAGAGCACGATCGACCCCGCCGCCTGGACCCGGCCGAGCGGCGGTGGGGTGCGGTCCCAATCAGGCAGCGACCGCTGCCACAGCCAGCGGAAGGCGAGCGCATTGGCCAGCGCCGCCGCGATCACCAGGATCTTCAGCTGGAAAACGTCGGTTGCGGCCAGCGGTCCGGCATCGGCAGCGAACAGCGCCGCGCCGGTCGCGGCCATCAGCACCAGCCCGGCCAGCGCGACCCGGGTCAGCAGGCGCGACACCACGAGGACCGGCAACCCGCGGCCGAAGCCGACGAGGCGGAGGTCGAGCAGTCCGATGCCGCCGACCAGCAGCACCAGCCCGAGCAGATGCAGCAGGTTGGCAACCGGATAGAGCCACAGCGAATCGCGCATCAGTGCACCGAAGGCGGAGTGCTCGAGCAGCGCCGCGCTCTCGGCGAGGAGGCCGCTGCCCCTGGGGCCGTGCTCCATCGGCTCAGCGCAGCTCGACGGTGCGGCCGTCGATGGTGATGCGTTCGGCCCGCATCTCGTCGGCGACCACCCGGCTGGGATAGCCGACCACGGTCACCGGCTTGCCGACGGTCAGGTCCTCGCGCGGCAGGCCGCGCCGGTCCATGCGCGACGGCGGCGACAGCACCACATGCCAGGTCTTGCCGTCCTGGGTCAGGGTGATCTGGCCGTGCGGGTTCTGGTAGCTCGCGGTCTCGATCGGCCCCGAGAGCGTGAGCGCGGTGTTGGCGTCGTAGGAGCTCCAGCCGTGATGGGCCAAAGCGGTGGCGGGCACCAGGGCCGCCAGCAGGAGAACGGGGAGGGACGCGATCTTGGGCATGAGGCAACTCCCTGCGAGTCCAGCCCTATGAAGATGTGTCTTCCACCGGATCAGTAAACCGCAGCGCGTCGCCGGGCCGGAAGATCTCGCGGGCATCGGGAATGTCGACCAGGATGCCGACCCAACCTCCCGGATCTCCCATTTCCACACCAAGAACCGTCGCTTGGCCACGATTGCTGCAGACGGTCTGGCCAATGCGGACTCGACCGGTGAAGCCGTAGTCCAGGATCAGAACCGTGCCGCGGCCGGTCAGTGTGAAGAGGTCCCTGATCTGGGCTTCTGCGGGCATGGCGCGCTTCGCTGATGAGTGGCCCAGCCTACCACGAAAAAAGCCCCGCCTAAGCGGGGCTCTGTCGAAGCGCGCGGAGAGGCCGGGCTCAGCTCTCTTCGCTGGACACCAGCTGGATGTAGTTCTGCAGGCCCATCTGGCTGATCAGGTACTGCTGCGATTCGAGCCAGTCGATGTGCTCCTCGGTGTCGTCGAGGATCTTCAGCAGGATGTCGCGGGAGACGAAGTCGCGCACCGATTCGCAGTGCACCATCGCCTCCTTCACCGTCTTCTGGTTGAAGGTCTCGAGGCCGAGATCCGATTCCAGCATCTCCGGCACGTTCTCGCCGATGCCGAGCTTGCCGAGATCCTGCAGGTTCGGCAGGCCCTCCAGCATCAGGATGCGTTCGATCAGCAGATCGGCGTGCTTCATCTCGCCGATCGATTCCTCATACACTTTCTTGGCCAGGCGCTTGACGTCCCAGTTCTTCAGCATCCGCGCATGCAGGAAATACTGGTTGATCGCGGTCAGCTCGTTCTTCAGCACCGCGTTCAGGTGGGTGAGAACCTTCTTGTCGCCCTGCATCTTCGCCTCGGCCAGTGTTCGTCAATTCGAGGAGCGCACCTTAGAACGATTACAGGAATCCGTAAAGTTTTACTTTCTGTGATTGAGAGACAGTCGCAGCTTTATTGCAAGTCATTCGCGATCTCTGCTGGTGAGGCAACACCGAGCGCCAGCAGCACCAGGCTTTCCGCCGCCAGCGGATAGGTCGCCGCCTCCAGCCGCGGCACGCTCGGCGTCCGGGCGGTGTCGAGCCAGGGATGCCAGGCGCCGAGCGGCGGCAGGGCGAACTCCATCCCCTCCGGCCCGGGGTTGAGCAGCAGCAGGAGCGGCGGCGCGCTCGGCTCGCTCAGCAGCACGCCGAGGGCGGCGCCCGTCGGGTCGTCCCAGTCGGCCGGGGCCATCGGCTGGCCGTCCGGCCGCAGCCAGGCGATGTCGGGCAGATCGTCCGGCCCGCCCGGGGTGCCGTGCAGGAAGCGCGGCTGGCGCAGGGCCGGATGGACCCGGCGCAGCGCCACGACCCGGGCGACGAAATCGAGGAAGCCGGGATCGGCGGCCCCCCAGTCCAGCCAGGTCAGCGGCCCGTCCTGGCAATAGGCGTTGTTGTTGCCCTGCTGGCTGTGGCCCAGCTCGTCGCCGCCCAGCAGCATCGGCACGCCCTGGCTGAACAGCAGAGTGGCCAGCAGGTTGCGCCGCCGCCGCAGCCGCCGGGCCAGGATCGCCGGGTCGTCGGTCGGCCCCTCGGCGCCGCAATTGTCGGAATGGTTGTCGCCGGTGCCGTCGCGGTTGCCCTCGCCATTGGCCTCGTTGTGCTTCTGCGCATAGGAGACGAGGTCGGCCAGGGTGAAGCCGTCATGGGCGGTGACGAAATTGACGCTGGCCCTGGCGCCGCGGCCGTCATGGTCGAACAGGTCGGCGGAGGCGGACAGGCGGCGCGCCAGCTCCGGCCGCGAACCGGGATCGCCGCGCCAGCTGCGGCGGATGCCGTCGCGATAATGGTCGTTCCACTCCGACCATCCCGCCGGGAAGCCGCCGACGCGCCAGCCGCCCGGCCCGATGTCCCAGGGCTCGGCGATCAGCTTGGCATGCGCCAGCACCGGGTCCTGCGCCACCGCCTGCAGGAACGGCGCGGCGGCGGTGAAGTCGCACTCCACCCGGGCCAGGGTGGTGGCCAGGTCGAAGCGAAAGCCGTCGACATGCGCCGCCTCGACCCACCAGCGCAGGCTGTCCATCACCATCTGCAGCACCCGGGGATGGCCGAGATCCAGCGCGTTGCCGGTGCCGGTCGGGTTGAACGGCTCGCGTCGGTCATGCGGCGCGTGCTGGTAGTAGGACAGGTTGTCGATGCCGCGGAAATTCAGGGTCGGGCCGAAGACGTCGCTCTCCGCCGTGTGGTTGTAGACGACGTCCAGGATCACCTCGATGCCGGCCCGGTGCAGCGCCTTGACCGCGTTGCGCAGCGCCTCCAGCGGCGCCCTATGGGAGGCGGAAAAGGGCGCGCCGGCATAGGCGGGATGCACGGCGAAGAAGGCGGTGGTGTTGTAGCCCCAATAGTTCTTCAGGCCGCGCTCGACCAGCGCCCGCTCGTCCAGGAAGGCGTGCACCGGCATCAGCTCGACCGCGGTGACGCCCAGCCGCCGCAGATGGTCGACCATCACCGGATGGGCCAGCCCGCCCAGCGTGCCGCGCAGCGGCTCCGGCACGCCCGGGTGGCGCATGGTCAGGCCGCGGACATGGGCTTCGTAGACCACCGTGTCGGCCCAGGGCGTCCGCGGCGCCTCGTCGCCCTCCCAGTCATGGGTGGGGTCGATCACCACCGATTTCGGCACGAAGGGGGCGCTGTCCCGCGGGTCGAAGGACAGGTCGGCCGCCGCGTCGCCGCGGGTGTAGCCATGCACCGAATCATCCCATTGGAAGCCGCCGGCCAGGCCGCGGGCATAGGGATCCAGCAGCAGCTTGTTCGGGTTGAAGCGGTGGCCGTCCAGGGGCGCGTAGGGGCCGTGGACGCGGAAGCCGTACACCGTGCCGGCCCCGGCGCCGGGCAGGAAGCCGTGCCAGACTTGGTCGGTGCAGGCTGTCAGGTCCCGGCGCGCCGCCTCCTGCCGGCCCTCCGCGTCGAACAGGCACAGCTCGACCCGCTCGGCATGGGCGGAGAACAGGGCGAAGTTCACCCCGCCCTCGGTCAGCGTGGCGCCCAGCGGCCAGGGGCTTCCGGCCGGAATCCGATCGGGCAGTGGCATTGCGGGGTTCCTTCGATCCTGTCCCGCGGGCAGGATGGGGCCCGCGGGCGGCGGCCGTCCACCGGGCATCGCTCCGCCGCGACCGCCGACACTTTTTCACCAAGTTTCGCCGCTAGGCGTTGCCCAGCCGACCTGCCGAAAGGACCGACCGCGTGACGACCCTCGCCGATCCCGATCACAGCCCGGCCGGGCCGGCCGACCCGCATCCCGTTCCCCCGCGCGATTCGGAAGGGCCGCGAATCGCCGTCATCGCTGCGATCATCGTCGCCTTCGTCGCCCTGGTGGCGGCGATCTATCTCGGCGTCGAAAGCCGCAGCGCCGGCCAGTCGCGCGACGGGCTGCAGGCCAAGCTGGAGATGGCGGAGCAGGAACTGGCGGCGCTGAAGCGGGCCGGCGCCGACCGTGATGCGCTGAAGGCCGAATCGGAGAAGCTGCAGGCGCTGCTGCAGCAGGGCCGGGCCGCCCTGGCCGAGGCCACCCAGCGCCGCGACCAGGCGGCGCAGGAGGCCGATGCGGCCGCGGCGCGGGTCCAGGCGACGCAGGACCAGGCGAAGGCCGCCGATTCGCAGCTTGCCGCCAAGCAGGGCGAGATCGCCGACGCCAATGGCCGGCTGGAGCAGCTCCGCGCGCAGGAGGCGGCGCAGCGCGACGCCTATGGCAAGCTCAACGCCGATTCCGCGGCGGTGAACGGCCAGCTGGCGCAGGCGACCGAGCAGCTCGGCAAGACCCAGGGCGACCTCGCCACGGCCCGCCAGCAGCTCGCCGACCTGCAGGCCCAGATCGCCCGCACGCAGGAAGAGCTGAAGCGCCAGGCCGAGACGCCGAAGCCGTAAGGGCGGGGCGACAGTTCCGTCCGGAAGTCGTAGGCTGGGGTTCGCTGCCGCGAACCCAACCTACCTCGGACGGGACCGCCGCCTCACCCCGCCCATTCGAACAGCACCGTCGCCAGCGGCGGCAGGGTGGCCACCATCGAGCAGGGGCGGCCGTGCCAGGGCGAGGCCTCGGCCTCGACCCCGCCGAAATTGCCCATGCCGGAGCCGCCATAGGCCTGGGCGTCGGTGTTCAGCCGCTCGACCCAGCGGCCACCATGGGGCACGCCGATGCGATAGCCCTGGCGCGGCACCGGGGTGAAGTTCGACACCGCCAGCACCGGCCGGTCGCCCTCGTCGCCGCGGCGCAGCCAGACCAGGATCGAATCGGCGCTGTTGCTGGCGTCGACCCAGTCGAAACCCTGCGGCTCGCAATCATGCACATGCAGGGCCGGCAGCTCGCGGTACAGCCGGTTCAGGTCGCCGATCAGCCGCTGCACCCCGGCATGGCGCTCGCCCTCCAGCAGGTGCCAGTCCAGGCTGCGGTCGTGGTTCCATTCGTTGCGTTGGGCGAACTCGCCGCCCATGAACAGCAGCTTCTTGCCCGGATGGGCCCACATGAAGCCGTAATAGGCCCGCAGATTGGCGAATTGCTGCCAGTCGTCGCCCGGCATCTTGCCCAGGAGCGAGCCCTTGCCGTGCACCACCTCGTCATGGCTCAGCGGCAGCACGAAGTTCTCGCTGAAGGCGTAGAGCAGGCCGAAGGTCAGGTCGGAATGGTGCCAGTGGCGGTGCACCGGGTCCTTCTGCATGTAGCGCAGGGTGTCGTTCATCCACCCCATGTTCCACTTGTAGCCGAAGCCGAGCCCGCCGAGATGGGCCGGGCGCGACACCGCCGGCCAGGCGGTCGATTCCTCGGCCAGGGTGGTCACGCCCTCGTGCCGGCCGAACACCTCGACATTGGTCTGGCGCAGGAACTCCACCGCGTCCAGGTTCTCGCGGCCGCCGAAGCGGTTCGGCACCCATTCCCCGGCCTTGCGGCTGTAGTCGAGATACAGCATCGAGGCCACGGCATCGACCCGCAGCCCGTCGACATGGAAGCGGTCGAGCCAGAACAGCGCGTTGCCGAGCAGGAAGTTGCGCACCTCGGCCCGCCCGTAATTGTAGATCAGCGTGCCCCAGTCCTGGTGCATGCCCTGGCGCGGATCGGCGTGCTCGTAGAGCGCGGTGCCGTCGAACCGGGCCAGGCCGTGCTCGTCGGTCGGGAAATGCCCCGGCACCCAGTCCAGCAGCAGGCCGAGGCCGGCGCGGTGGCAGCGGTCGACGAAGGCGGCGAAATCCTCCGGCGGGCCGAAGCGGCTGGTCGGGGCATAGAGGCCGATCGGCTGGTAGCCCCAGGAGCCGTCGAACGGATATTCGCTGACCGGCAGCAGCTCGATATGGGTGAAGCCGAGGCCGGCGGCGTAGGGCACCAGCTGGTCACCCAGCTCGCGCCAGGACAGCGGCCGGCCGCCTTCCTCCGGCACCCGGCGCCAGGATCCGGGATGGACCTCGTAGATACTGATCGGGGCGTCGCGCCGCTGCGCCGCCGCGCGCCCGGCCAGCCACTGGCCGTCGTCCCAGCTGGGGTCGGGCAGGCCGTGCACGATCGAGGCGGTCTTCGGCGGATGCTCGGCCCGGAAGGCAAAGGGGTCGGTCTTCAGCGGCAGCAGGTCGCCGTTCTGGCCGCGGATCTCGAACTTGTAGGCCGCGCCCGGACCGACCCCGGGCAGGAAGACCTCCCACACCCCGATGCCGGGATGCAGCCGCATCGGGTGCAGCCGCCCGTCCCAGCTGTTGAACTCGCCGACCACGGCGACGCGGCGGGCGTTCGGCGCCCAGACGGCGAACACCGTGCCGTCCACCCCGTCCAGCGTTCGCGGATGGGCGCCGAGCCGCTGATACAGCTCGAGATGCGTGCCCTCGCCGAGCAGATGCAGGTCGATCTCGCCGAAGCTGGACGGGAAGCGGTAGGGATCCTCGATCTCCCACACCCCTCCGGCCGTGCCGTAATCGATGCGCAGCCGGTAGCGCGGCGGGAAGGGACGGGCGATGCGGCCGTCGAACAGCCCGTCGGCATGGCGCCGCTCCAGCCGGGCCAGCACCGCGCCGCTGTCCGGATCGATCGCCTCGACCGCCGCCGCGTCGGGCCGGAAGCAGCGCAGCACCGTGCCGTCGCCGTCGCCGTCGGGATGGGGGCCGAGCACGCCGAACGGGTCGCGGTGGTCGGACGCGATCAGCGCCGCGATGTCGGCCGGGTCGGTCAGGCTGGCCTGGGCGTCCGTCTCGGCCGACGGGCGGGGATCGGTTCGCGTCATCGGCACCTCCATCCTACCGCGATCTTGACTGGTTCTCTCCGCAAACAACAAGGGCGGATCCGGGATGGATCCGCCCTCGCGTCGAGTTCCGGGATGGGACCGGTCAGTTGCTGGAAGGAGGCGTGGCCGGTGCCGGGGTGGCCGCAGGCGGCTGGGTGGTGCCCTCGGCCGGCGGCGTCGCCGGAGTGGCGGCATCCGGTGCCGCCGGCGCCGCGCCCTGCGGGGCGGCCTCGCCGTTCTGCTGCTTCTGCCGCTCCGCCTCGACCGCCGCCATCTGCGTCTGGATGAAGGTGGCCAGCTTGCCCGAGGCGTCGTCCGCCAGCGCCTTCTCGGTCTGCAGCGCCTGATGGAAGAAGGCGCTGTAGTAGTTGTCGTCGAGGGTGAAGACCAGCGATGCCGCGATCTTCTGCTGGTTCATGGTGCAGCTCAGCTCGGCGCGCTTGACGGCGTAGGGGCCCTCGATGACGGCCGGCTGGTCGCTGCTCTGCCAGTCGGTGCCACAGACCGACTTCATGATCTCGAGATAGCGCTTGGCGAACTGGTCGATCTCGACCGCGTCGCCGCGCGGCTCCTGGTGCAGGCCGCCGACGACCTTGCCGTCGGTGCCGACCTGCCAGGCCTGGTTGATCTGCAGCGGGTCGCGCGGCAGCTTGCGCGGGTCGGCGATGCCGACATTCTGGATCCCGGCGCCGTTCAGGATGTCCTGCAGCGCCCCGACCGGCATGCCGAAGCCCTGGGCGCCGATCAGGGTGCGCGGATCGCCGCCCTGCGGCTGGCCGCCGGCACCGGCATTGCCCTGGGCCTGGGCGATCAGCTTGCGCGCGGTCTCGATGCAGTCCCGCAGCCCGCCGAGGGCGGCCCCGGTGCCGGAGAGCTGGAAGGTGAACTCGCCCTTCGGGGTGGTCACGATCGCCTTGCTGCCCTTGGCCAGCAGCTGGAACAGCTCGCCGTCCTGCCCGACCGGCAGGACATAGGCGACCGGGGAAACCGGAACGATGTCGAACTGCTTGTCGTAGGCGGCATCGACCCGAATGCGGCCCTTGCCCTTGTCGGCTTCCTTCAGGCCCCAGTTCTGCTTCACGACGGCGACGTTGAACAGGTAGTTGGGGTTCAGCGTGAACGCCAGCGTCAGCCCGCCATCATAGGGCTTCGACACGTCGCAATGGCTGAACTGCTGGTTCTGCGGGTTCGGAACGGCGCCGCCCTTCCAGCCGCCGACATCGATCTTGAACTCCTTCGGCAGCGGGGCCTGCTGGCCCTTCGGCGGCGCGGCCTGGGCCGGAGCCGGCTGGGCGGCAGGCGCCTCCGCCGGCTTGGCGGGCTGTGCCGGGGGCGTGGCCTGCTGCGCGATCGCCGGAACGGCGAACAGGAGCGGGAGCAGCGCCGCGCCGGCGCGGAGGGTCGAAAGATTCATTCCAGGACGCGTCCGTATGATGTATCCGGGCGGGTCAGTCTCGAGCCTTTCCCGCAGGGCGGGCCACACTCGTCCAAGGCAGAGCGGCTTGTCAATCCGCCAGAACGCAGCGCAGCGGCTACCAGCGCAGATACAGCGCCAGGAACATGTAGGCGGCGAAGGCCAGCAGCAGCACCCCGGCGACGCGGTCGATCCACAGCAGCGTCCGCGGCGTCAGCCGGCCGCCGGTGGCCGAAACGATGAAGCTCAGCGCCGTGAACCAGGAGGCGGAGCCGACCAGCACGCCGGCGACCAGGATCAGCCCGGAGGCGAAGGACAGCGTCTCCGCCAGCCCGACCGCGGTGAAGGCGGTGGCGAAGGTCAGGATCGTCATCGGGTTGCTGAGGGTCAGCAGGAAGGCGGTGACGACCGCGGTGATCTCGCTGCCCTCGGTCCGCCCGGTCTCGGGGTCGCGCTCGATATGGCCGGCATGCAGCAGGGTGCGCACGGCCAGCACGGCCAGCACGGTGCCGCCGATCAGGTGCAGCGCGTCCTTCACCGTGATCAGCCAGGCGCTCAGCGCCACCATGCCAAAGGCGGCGATCAGCCCGAACAGCCCGTCCGCGAAGGCGGCGCCGATGCCGGTCAGGATGCCGAAGCGGGTGCCGTGGATCAGCGTCCGGCGGATGCACAGGACGCCGATCGGGCCGACCGGCGCGGCAATGGCGATACCGAGCGCGATGCCTTTGGCGAACAGGAAGGGATCGGTCATCACGTGTGGGGTGCCGCCGGCCTCGTGTTACGACGTGTTACGACAGAACGATCGCGAATGGTGGTTCGCCGGCCCTTCGATTAAACCAATGCGAGGTTGAAACCAACGGGGGCGATTCGGATGGACGTGAAACTCCGCCTCGATGCCATCGGTCGCACCCTGGTGCTGGCGCTGCAGGAGAACGCCCGCGCCAGCTATGCCGAGCTCGGCCGGCTGGTCGGCCTGTCGCCGCCGGCGGTGGCCGAGCGGGTGAAGCGGCTGGAGGACCAGGGCGTGATCAAGGGCTTCCGGGCCGAGGTCGACCGCGCCCGGCTCGGCTATGGCCTGTCCGCCATCGTCCGGCTGCGCTGCCGGGCGGAGACGTTCCCGGCGGTCGAGAGCTTCGCCCGCACCGTGCCCGAGGTGGTGGAGTGCCACGAGGTCGCGGGCGAGGACGCCTATGTGTTCAAGGTGGTGGCCCGCTCGATCCAGCATCTCGACGAGATCCTGCTGCGCCTCGCCGCCTTCGGCGCCACCACCTCCTCGCTGATCCTGTCCTCGCCGGTCGCCGGCCGGGTGCTGCCGCCGGCGGGCGAGTGACCCCTCGACCGCTTTCCTGTTGCGGCGCGGCACGCCCGCGCCGCAATCTGCCCGCAATGGCCGACCGCCTCTGAAGGGACGATGTTCGACAAGATCCTGATCGCCAATCGCGGCGAGATCGCCTGCCGCGTCATCCGCACCGCGCGGCGCATGGGCATCAAGACCGTGGCCGTCTATTCCGAGGCCGATGCCGACGCGGTGCATGTCCGCATGGCCGACGAGGCGGTGCCGATCGGCCCGGCGCCCTCGGCCCAGTCCTATCTGGTGATCGACCGCATCGTCGAGGCGTGCCGCGCCACCGGCGCCCAGGCGGTGCATCCCGGCTACGGCTTCCTGTCGGAGAATCCGCGCTTCTGCGCGGCGCTGGAGGCGGCGGGCATCGCCTTCATCGGCCCGGGCGTCGGCGCCATCGAGGCGATGGGCGACAAGATCGAGTCGAAGAAGCTGGCCCAGGCCGCCGGCGTCTCGACCGTGCCCGGCCACCTCGCGCCGATCCTCGACGAGGAGGAGGCGGTCGAAGTCTCCCGCCGCATCGGCTATCCGGTGATGATCAAGGCGTCGGCCGGCGGCGGCGGCAAGGGCATGCGCGTCGCCGGCAATGATGACGAGGCGCGCGAGGGCTTCCGCTCCGCCCGCAACGAGGCGCGCTCCGCCTTCGGCGACGACCGCGTCTTCGCCGAGAAGTTCATCGAGGAGCCGCGGCACATCGAGATCCAGGTGCTGGCCGACGCGCACGGCAACACCGTGTATCTCGGCGAGCGCGAATGCTCGATCCAGCGCCGCCACCAGAAGGTGATCGAGGAGGCGCCGTCGCCCTTCGTGAACGAGGCGATGCGCCGGGCCATGGGGGCGGAGGCCTGCGCCCTGGCTCGCGCCGTCGGCTACCGCTCCGCCGGCACGGTCGAGTTCATCGTCGGCGCCGACCGCTCCTTCTACTTCCTGGAGATGAACACCCGCCTTCAGGTCGAGCATCCGGTGACCGAGGCCGTGACCGGCCTGGACCTGGTCGAGCTGATGATCCGCATCGCCGCCGGCGAGGAGCTGCCGTTCCGGCAGGAGGATGTGCGGCTCGAGGGCTGGGCGATCGAGGCGCGGGTCTATGCCGAGGATCCGCTGCGCGGCTTCCTGCCCTCGATCGGCCGGCTGACCCGCTACCGCGCGCCGGAGGGGGGGGCGCAGGTCCGCGTCGACACCGGCGTCGAGGAGGGCGGCGAGATCTCGATGCATTACGACCCGATGATCGCCAAGCTGATCGGCATCGGGGCGAACCGCACCGCGGCCATCGCCGCGATCCGCAGCGCCCTGGACGGCTTCGTGATCCGCGGCGTCAGCCACAACATCCCGTTCCTGGCGGCACTGATGCACCATCCGCGCTTCGTCGAGGGCCGGCTGACCACCCGCTTCATCGCCGAGGAGTTCCCGGACGGCTTCCACGGCACCGCCCCGGCGGGCGAGGCCGCCGATCGGGTCGCCGCCCTCGGCGCCGCCCTGCTGCACCGCCAGGCCGTTCTGCGCGGCACCGCGGCGGGGGCGCGGGACTGGGTGCTGCGCGGCGCCCGGCAGAACCGGCCGGTGACGGTGGCGGCGGATGCCGATGGCTGGCGCGTGACGCTCGCCGGCCGGTCCTTCGCCATCCAGGGACATTGGCGGCCGGGCGAGACGCTGTTCGACGGCACGGTGGACGGCGCCCGCATGGTGGCGCAGGTCGACCGCCGCCCGGTGGGGCTGCGCTTGACCCATGCCGGCGGCGAATCCGACCTGGTGCTGCTGACGCCGCGCGCCGCGGCGCTGGCGGAGCTGATGCCGGTCAAGGTGCCGCCCGACATGTCGCGCTTCCTGCTGTCGCCGATGCCCGGGCTCCTGGTCTCGGTCGCGGTCACCGCGGGCGACCCGGTGCGCGCCGGGCAGGAGCTGGCGGTGGTCGAGGCGATGAAGATGGAGAACATCCTGCGGGCCGAGCGCGACGGCGTGGTCGAGACCCTGCACGCCAAGCCGGGCGACAGCCTGGCGGTCGATCAGAAGATCCTGGAATTCGCAGCGGCCTGATGGCCGGGAGAGCGCCATGAACCGAACCCTCCGTATCCTCCTGCCGGTGCTGCTGCTGGCGGGCTGCGGCGACGGCCTGACCCCGCCGGAGAATCCGGGGCCGCCGCCGCCGATCGCCTCGATCAGGGGCGACGACCTGCAGCCGCCGCCGGGCCCGACCGATCCCTTCATGATCCGGGTCGACGACCAGGCGCTGGGTGCCTGGGCCGATTACTGCACCCGGATCAAGGACATGGCCGGCCCGAACCGCCCGCCGAGCGCGGAGAAGACCCGGATCGAGGGCGACCTGAAGAAATGCGAGGAGATCTTCGCCCAGTGAAGGCGACCGGCGACGAAAGCGAGGCTCGCACCCGCTGGTTTGCCGACGTCATGGCCGGCCGCGGCACCGGGGAGCGGCGGGATGCCGCCATGGCGGTCGGCGACCACACGCAGGCCCTGCTGGTCGAGCTCGAGACCGTGTTCGGCGCCGGCGCCTGGGTCGCCACCGCAATCCTCGCGGTCGCGGTGATCGAGGCGCATCTGCGCGAGCAGGCGATCGTCGCTGGCCGGGTGATCGACCCCTATCTCAACGCCGGCACGCTGTTCGCCGAGGCCGGGCTGGACGAGCGCTTCGACGTGCTGCGCCGCGCCCGCAACCGGGCGTTGCACGTCTCCGACCCGCCGACGCTGACGGTCGACATGCACTGGTTCGAGGCCGAGCGGCTGGAGGCCGAGGCGCGCTTCGCCATTCGCCTGGTCGCCGCCGCGCTCTATGGCGGCGCGCTGCCGGAGGAACCGGAGGAAGAGGAATGAGCGGGGAGCGCAAGGCGCTGTCGCTGCGCATCACCGGCCGGGTCCAGGGCGTCGGCTACCGCGCCTGGCTGGCCGGCCAGGCCATGGCGGCCGGGCTGGACGGCTGGGTCCGCAACCGGCGTGACGGCTCGGTCGAGGCGCTGCTGTCCGGCCCGGCCGAGGCGGTCGATCAGGTGGCCGCCGCCTGCCGGCGCGGGCCGCCGGTGGCGCTGGTCGACCGGGTGCAGATGATCGAGGCGGAGCCGCCCGACCATCCCGGATTCACGCAAGGACGGACGCTGTGACCGGGGCGCCGCGGCTCGGCGTCGGCGCCTTCATCCGCGACGCGGCGGGCCGGCTGCTTCTGGTGCAGCGGCGGCGGGAGCCGGAGTCCGGGCATTGGGGCCTGCCCGGCGGCAAGGTCGATTTCGGCGAGACGGTCGAGGCGGCGGTGGTGCGGGAGATCGAGGAGGAGCTCGGAGTCGCGCTGCGGCTCGACGGGCTGCTCTGCCTGGTCGACCAGATCGACCGCGCCGCCGGCACCCATTGGGTGGCGCCGGTGTACCGCGCCGCCATTGCCGCGGGCGACCCGGTCAACCGCGAGCCGGCCGCCCTGGCCGCGATCGACTGGTTCGCCCTCGACTCCCTGCCGCAGCCGCTGACCCTGGCCACCCGCGTGGCGCTGGAGGCGGCGAGGTCGGCCTAGACCTCGCCAATGCGTCAGAACACAAAACGCAGGGGGAACCGAGCCATGACCCGATCGAGGTGCTCCCGGGCGCAGCGCCGGATGTCGTCGGGGTCGCTCACCATCCGGTCGGCAAGCCTGAAGGACAGATCGCCCTTCGCGACGCATTCGACGAGCCGCTCGATCAGGTCCTCTTCCTCCCGTGTTCCGTCAAGATGCGCCATCAGGCAGCGTTCCACCACATCGAGGACGACCGACTCGTGCCAGGCGTTGGTGATCCGGGCCATGCCCGCCTCCGCCGTGCACGCTGCATAGCGCCGCCACGCCTCCGGCACCGCAAACGCCGGCCCCGGCTTGTCCACCGGGTTCAGCCGGAACCTCCCGCGATCGCGCATCACCAGCAGTTCGACGAAATCGGTCACCTCGGCTTCCGCTTCGGCCGGCATCTCGCCGGGGAGGGCGGCCTCGACCGCCACCATCAGCGACCGGAAATCCAGCGTCCCCGGCCAGGCTGCCGTCAGCGCCGCCGCCGCTGCCTTGACCGACCGCTGCGGCAGGATCAGAGGAGAGTGGCCGGGCGGGCCGTAGAGCCGCGGCGTATCGTCCAGCACGGCCTCTCCCTGGGGCGGAAGGAAGGCGGCGAGGTGGAGCGCCTGCAGCCGCTCGCCGTCGAGGCGGTAGCGGATATCCTCGGCCCGATCGGCATGGACCAGAAGGGTCTGACGGAACGTCCGGTTGCTGACGAAATCGAGATACTGCTCGAGCCGGACCTGGCTGTCGCCGCATTCCCTCAGCAACGGACCGGCGACGGAGGCGCCGAAATTGGCGGCGAACATCGACGCAGGCACCGCATCGCCGAGATAGGCCAGCCCGGCCTTCTCCGCCGCCGCGACGAAGTCCCCGAAATAGCAGGGCGAGTTGTAGAGCTCGAGGAACTCGTGCTGGATGTAGGATTCGTGGAACGATTTCAGGACGCCGCTCTGCTCGGCCACGATGCGGCCCATCAGACTGTTGGGGTCGGTGACGCCGGAGAGGAAATCGATCATGCCCCGGGCGTAGGCGAGCGGCCGTTCTTTCGACCCCGCATGGCGACCGCGCAGGATCATGGCGTCGCGGACGACCTCCTTCGCCTTCCAGCCGGGATAGCAGTTGTAGCTGACGAAGGCGACGCCGTCGGGTACGAGGTTCTCGTGGCAGACGCGAAGGATCGCCTCCCGCACTTCCGGCGGGACCCAGCTGTAGACGCCGTGGCATATGATGTAGTCGAAGACCCCGAGCGTCGGGGCGATCTCGCTCAGATCGCCCTGGTGCAGCTCGATGTTGTTCAGCCCGAGTTCGGCGACGGCTCTCCGCCCCGCGTCGATCTGGACCAGCGACAGGTCGATACCGACCACATGGCTTTCCGGATACCGGAGCGCGAGCGGCAGGATGTTGCCGCCGGATGCGCAACCCAGCTCCAGTATCCGGCTGGTCGCGACCCTCGGGGCCGACAGACCTAAGAGATGCGCGACCGTCTCGAGGTGGTCCGGGGACGTGGTCGGGAAGGAATGGGAGTCGTACGGGACCGTGTCGTACGCGTCCCTGATCTGATCGATGATGTCGGACATGCGCGCTCCGTCGGCTCGTAATCGCCGGCGAGTTTCCTCGCCTGGCAGGCTCAGGCTGGCAGCCGTTCGGTGGCCCGTCCGAAAGGATGGTCGCCCCTCAAAATAACCTTATCCTAACAGCAGGGCGGAGATTCTTCCTAGCCGGCAGTGTGGTGGGCAACGGGGAGCGTTCGGGGATGTCTCCCAGCCCGATTCAGGCCGCAGCCGCCGCCCGTTCCAGGAACTCGTCCGGCCCGTCGACCTCGATCAGCCGGCGGTTGCGGATCTCCAAGTAGCGGGTGCCGATGCCGCGCAGCATGCGCCGGTCATGGGTGACGAAGACGCAGGTCGTGTCGTCGCGCGACAGCAGGTCCTCCAGCCGCTCCCGCCCGGCGATGTCAAGGTGGTTGGTCGGCTCGTCCAGCAGGTAGATGTTGGGTTGGCGCAGGCGCAGCAGCAGGAAGGTGACCCGCAGCTGCTCGCCATAGCTGAGGTTGCCGATCGGCGTCGCCTGCTTCTCGATCGGGATGCCGATGTTGTGCAGCTCGCGCACCAGCTCGGCGTCGCGCAGGGTCGAGGCGGCCTGCAGCGCCCGGTTCACCGGCATCTGCCGCGGCAGGTCGGACAGGTGCTGGTCGAGATAGCCCGGCCGCAGCTGCGGGTTGGCGGTGATCGACTGGCCGAGCGGCGCGTCGCCTGCCGCCGCCCGGGTGATCGCCGCCATCAGGTCGCGGATCAGGTGCGACTTGCCGGTGCCGTTCAGGCCCAGCAGGGCGATGCGGTCGCCGCGGCGGATGAACTCCTGCTCGATGCGTAGCAGCTCGCGCCCGGTCTCCGTGCGCACGACATGGTCCTTCAGCCGCACCAGCGTGGCGCGCTGCACCTCGCTGCTGTCGAGGTTGATGTCCCGCCGGGCCTCGCGATGCGCCACCGTGGCCTCCGCCCGGCGCTGCTCGGCGCGGGACGCCACCGCCTTGGCGCGCCGGGCCATGTCCGGGTTGTGGCCCTTGAGGTTGGACCAGATCGCCAGCCGCTTGGCGGCGCGCTCCAGCCGCTCGACCTCCTTCTCGTCGCGCTCGGCCTGCTGCAGCGCCGCCAGGTCCTCGCGGATCAGCTCCTGCCGCGCCTGGGAGAAGGAGGTGCCATAGCTCCGCACCCGGTCGCCGCGCAGGATGATGGTGCGGTCGGTCACCCGGTCCAGGAACTCGCGGTCATGCGACACCAGGAGGAAGGGCAGGCGCAGATGCTCGGTCAGCCAGCGCTCCAGCCGCATCACCTTGCCGACGTCGAGATGGTTGGTCGGCTCGTCCAGGATCAAGAGATCCGGATCGGCAAGCGTCGCCCGCGCCACCAGCAGCAGGCGCTGCCAGCCGCCGGACAGCGCGGCGACTTTCTGCGCGTGCCACTGCTCGGGCTCGATCCCCAGCTCGTCCAGCACCATGTCGGCGCGCCAGGCCTGATCGTCCCGTGCCGCCTCGGGCAGGGCCGTCACCAGCGCCTCGTGCAGCGTCAGGGGCAGCAGTTCGGCCGGCACCGCCTGCGGCACATGGCCGATCAGCAGCCCGCGCCGGCGCGCGATGCGGCCGCGGTCCAGCTCGATCTCGCCGAGAAGCGCCTGGATTAGCGTCGACTTGCCGCTGCCGTTGTCGCCGACCAGGCCGATCCGGTCGTCCGGGTGGACGGCGAAGCTGGCATCCTGGAACAGGGCCCGGCCGCCGATCTTGAGGGTGATGGCTTCGGCCTGGAGGAGCATAGTAGGACTCGGATGGATGCGGCGATCGGACCGGGGAGGGTACCAGATGCCCGATCGGAACAAGACGAAAGATCGTGACCCGAAGGGTTCGGCCGCCGAGGCCAAGCGTCGGGACGAAGCGGCGCGCTGGAAGGAGCAGAACGCCGAGGCGATCCGGAGCCATAACGAATGGGTGGAGCGAAAAGGCCTGACCCTGGAAAAGTATCGGTTGTTTTGATCCTTTGGGCTCGCGGGTTCGATTCGCCACCGCTGAGTAGCGCTTGCTATGCGCATAAAATTGCGCATAGACTGATCCATGTCCAAGCTCGACAGCCGCAAGACTCTGGATCGGGCATTGCGCCGTCCGACCAATCTCAACCTCTCGGTCGAGGCGACCCGCCGGGCCAAGGAGTATGGGCTGAACGTGTCCCGAATTGCCGAGGACGCGATCGTTGAAGCAGTGCGCCGCCGTGAAGGCGAGCTCTGGAAAGAGCAGAACGCCGAGGCGATCAAGAGCTACAACGAGCGAGTGGCGCGCGAGGGACTCCTCCTGGCGAAGTATCGGCGTTTCTGATGCGTTTTGATGTCCATCGGCTACGAGGAGTCGATGACGTCCTGGCGCTGAACATACAATCGGAATTTCATGATCATTTGCCGGGGCGAATCATCGTTCCGATGGTCCCGGTTCATTCATATTCTGCAATGCCGATGAAGCGGCTGCAGCCGGTCCTGCCCGTCGGCGGACATGACTATGTCCTCGTCACGACGGAGATGGCTGCCATCTCGGTCAGCGACCTGGGAGATACCATCGGGTCACTGGCCGACCAGCACTCGGTCATCGTCGACGCCCTGGACTTCCTGTTTCAGGGCTTTTGACTCACCCCTCGAACACCTCGTCCCAGGCCTCGCGCAGGGCCAGGTCGACATCCGCCATGGTCACCGGCAGGCCGAGATCGACCAGCGAGGTGACGCCGTACTGCGCCAGGCCGCAGGGCACGATGCCGGCGAAATGCGACAGGTCGGGGTCGACGTTCAGCGCCACGCCGTGGAAGGTCACCCAGTGCCGGATCCGCACGCCGATGGCGGCGATCTTCTTCTCGACGCCATCGCGCTCGACCCAGATGCCGACCCGGCCCTCGCGCCGCTCGCCCTTCACCTGGAACCGCGCCAGGGTGCGGATCAACCACTCCTCCAGGGAATGGACATAGACTCGCACATCCGGATTGCGCCGCTTCAGATCGACCATGACGTAGCCGACCCGCTGCCCCGGCCCGTGATAGGTGTACTGGCCGCCGCGGCCGGTGTGGTAGACCGGGAAGCGGTCGGGCGTCAGCAGGTCGGTGTCATGGGCGCTGGTGCCGGCGGTGTAGAGCGGCGGGTGCTCCAGGAGCCACACCAACTCCGGCGCGGCGCCGGCGCGAATCGCCGCCACCCGGGCCTCCATCGCCGCCAGCGCCTCGGGGTAGGGCACGGCGCCGTCGTCGATGCGCCAGTCCGGCACAGGCCGGGCCGGGCCGCCCGGAACGGTGGTTTCGGCGAGGATGGGAGACGGAATCGCGATCATCTCATCGGGCTGCTTGATCGGGCGCATCCGATCTGCTAATCCCCCCGCACCTCGGAAGGCAAGGCCCCTCGTGGGCGTGCCTGCCGTGCGGTCGTGGCGGAATTGGTAGACGCGCAGCGTTGAGGTCGCTGTGGGCTAACCCCCGTGGAAGTTCGAGTCTTCTCGACCGCACCATTCTTCGCAAGGCCCGCCCTCACCGGCGGGCCTTTCGCGTTTCTGGCGGGCGGTCTTCCGACGCGGCCCTTCCGCCCGGACGGAACGCTCCCTATAACGGGTCGACCCGTAACGCTGTCCCGGATCCCGTGATGTCCAGCGATCTGCGCGAAGCCGCGCTCGACTACCACCGCCTGCCGACGCCCGGAAAGATCGCGGTCACGCCGACCAAGCCGCTGGCGACGCAGCGCGACCTGGCGCTGGCCTATTCGCCCGGCGTCGCCGCGGCGTGCGAGGCGATCGTCGCCGATCCGGCCGAAGCGTCGCAGATGACCAGCCGCGCCAACCTCGTCGCCGTCATCACCAACGGCACCGCCGTGCTCGGCCTCGGCAACATCGGCCCGCTCGCCGCCAAGCCGGTGATGGAGGGCAAGGGCGTCCTGTTCAAGAAGTTCGCCGGCATCGACGTCTTCGACATCGAGGTCAACGAGACCGACCCGGACAAGCTGGTCGACATCATCGTGGCGCTGGAGCCGACCTTCGGCGGCATCAACCTCGAGGACATCAAGGCGCCGGAGTGCTTCGAGGTCGAATCGAAGGCTCGCGCCAGGATGAAGATCCCGGTCTTCCACGACGACCAGCACGGCACCGCCATCATCGTCGCCGCCGCCATCACCAACGGGCTGCGCGTCGTCGGCAAGGAGCTGAAATCGGTCAAGCTGGTCACCTCCGGCGCCGGCGCCGCGGCGCTGGCCTGCCTCGACCTGCTGGTCGACATGGGGCTGCCGATCGAGAACATCTGGGTCACCGACATCGCCGGCGTGGTCTGGGACGGCCGCAACGAGCTGATGGACCCGCGCAAGCAGCGCTACGCCCGCAAGACCGAGGCGCGGACCCTGGCCGAGGTGATCGGCGAGGCCGACATCTTCCTCGGCCTCTCGGCGCCGCGGG
The DNA here is from genome assembly GCF_038440215.1 of Inquilinus sp. OTU3971. Classification (NCBI taxonomy): domain Bacteria; kingdom Pseudomonadati; phylum Pseudomonadota; class Alphaproteobacteria; order Rhodospirillales; family Rhodospirillaceae; genus Inquilinus; species Inquilinus sp. OTU3971. Next base: position 26,185 of record NZ_JASATH010000005.1, read on the forward strand.
TGCTGACCGGCGAGATGGTGCAGCGCATGGCCGACCGGCCGATCATCATGGCGCTGGCCAACCCGACGCCGGAGATCATGCCGGAGGAGGTCAAGGCCATCCGCCCCGACGCGGTGATGGCGACCGGCCGGTCGGACTATCCGAACCAGGTCAACAACGTCCTCTGCTTCCCCTTCATCTTCCGCGGCGCGCTCGACGTCGGCGCCACCGCGATCAACGAGGCGATGAAGATCGCCGCGGTGCAGGCCATCGCCGACCTGGCGATGCAGGAGGGGTCGGACATCGTCGCCACCGCCTATGGCGACCAGCAGCTCAGCTTCGGCCCGGAATACCTGATCCCGAAGCCCTTCGACCCGCGGCTGATCATCAAGATCGCGCCGGCGGTGGCCAAGGCGGCGATGGAGTCGGGCGTCGCCACCCGGCCGATCACCGATTTCGACGCCTACACCGGCAAGCTGGAGGAGTTCGTCTTCCGCTCCGGCCTGGTGATGCGCCCGGTGTTCACCCTGGCGAAGCAGGAGCCCAAGCGCGTCGTCTATGCCGAGGGCGAGGATGAGCGCGTGCTGCGTGCGGTCCAGATCGCGCTCGACGACCAACTGGCCAAGCCGATCCTGATCGGCCGCCGCGGCGTGGTCGAGCGCCGGATCGAGAGGCTGGGCCTGCGGCTGAAGCTCGACCGCGACGTCGAGCTGGTCGATCCCGAGAGCGACCCGCGCTACACCGAATACTGGCGCCTGTACCACCAGCTGCTGGCCCGGCGCGGCGTCTCGCCCGACGTCGCCCGCACGGTGGTGCGCACCAACTCGACCGTGATCGCGGCGCTGATGGTGCAGAAGCAGGAAGCCGACGCCATGGTCTGCGGCAGCTATGGCCCGTACCGGCCGCATCTGCGCGACGTGCTCAGCGTCATCGGCCTGGCGCCGGGGGTGACCACCCCGGCCGCGCTCAGCGCCCTGGTGCTGCCGCGCGGCACCTTCTTCCTGGCCGACACCTACATCACCCCGGACCCGACGCCGGAGCAGATCGCCGAGACCACGCTGCTGGCGGCCGAGGAGATCCGGCGCCTCGGCATCGTGCCGAAGGTGGCGCTGCTGTCGCATTCCAACTTCGGCACCATGGACGGGCCGTCGCCGGTGAAGATGCGCCACGCCCTGTCCCTGATCCGCGAGCAGGCGCCGGCCCTCGAGGTCGAGGGCGAGATGCATGCCGACGCCGCGCTGTCGGAGGAGGTCCGCCAGCGCATCTTCCCCGACAGCAAGCTGACCGGCAGCGCCAACCTCTTGGTGCTGCCCTCGCTCGATGCCGCCAACATCGCCTTCAACATGCTGAAGGTGCTGGGCGAGGCGATCTCGATCGGCCCGATGCTGCTCGGCGTCGCCCGGCCGGCCCATATCGTCACCCCGTCGGTGACGGTGCGCGGCCTGGTCAACATCACCGCGATCGCCACGGTCGACGCGCAGCTGGCGGGGGCGGTCTGCCCGATCGACGCCCATGCCCGGCAGGCGTCGCACGTGGCGCTCGAAGCCCTGTCGGTGTGAGGTGACGGCGGCGCCCGACGGCTCCACGGCGGACGCCCAGGAATACGGCCTGCCGCCCGGCTTCGTGCAGGGGATCGAGGAGGCGCTGGACGACCATCGCCTCGCCGAGGTGGAGGAGCGGCTGGCGCCGCTGCACTCCGCCGACCTGGCGGCGCTGATCGAGGCGCTGCATCCGGACGACCGCCGCGTCGTCGTCGGGCTGATCCGGGTGCAGCTGACCACCGACGCGGAGGCGCTGGCCTGGCTGAACGAGGACGTCCGCCAGGAGGTCCTGGATCTGCTCGGGCCGCAGGATGTCGCGGCGGCGCTGCAGGAGCTCGATTCCGACGACGCCCTGGCCCTGATCGAGACCCTCGACCAGGGCGAGCGCGACGCGGTCCTGGCCAATGTCCCGGCCGAGGAGCGGCGGGTCCTGCTCGAAGGGCTGGATTTCCCGGAATACTCCGCCGGCCGCCTGATGCAGCGCGAGCTGGTGTCGGTGCCGGATTACTGGACCGTCGGCAAGACCATCGACTGGCTGCGCACCGCCGAGGACCTGCCGGACGAGTTCTACAGCCTGTTCCTGGTCGACCTGCACGGCAACCCCAGCGGCCAGCTGCCGCTGTCGCGCTTCCTGCGCGGCCGGCGGCCGGCCAAGTTGGCGGAGCTCGGGCTGGAGGACATCCATCCGATCCCGGCGGAGATGGACCAGGAGGAGGTGGCACTCTTGTTCCGGCGCTACGGCATGGTCTCGGCGCCGGTGGTCGACCGCAACGGCAAGCTGCTCGGCGTCATCACCCTCGACGACGTGGTCGACGTCATCGACGAGGAGGCGGAGGAGGATATCTTCCGCCTCGGCGGCATCGGCGAGCAGAGCGACCTCTATCGCGACGTCGCCGCCACCACCCGCTCGCGCTTCTCCTGGCTGTTCGTCAACCTGCTGACCGCGGTCCTGGCCTCGTCGGTGATCGGCCTGTTCGAGGACACCATCAGCCGGGTGGTGGCGCTGGCCGTGCTGATGCCGATCGTCGCCTCGATGGGCGGCAATGCCGGTACCCAGACCCTGACGGTCGCGGTGCGGGCCCTGGCGATGCGCGAGCTGACCGACAGCAACGCCGCCCGCATCCTGTGGAAGGAGGTGCTGGTCGGCGTGATCAACGGCGTGCTGTTCGCGGCGATCGCCGGCGGCGTGGTGTGGCTGTGGTTCGGGGATCCGCGCCTGGCGGTGGTGATCGGCGCCGCCATGATCATCAACCTGCTGGCGGCGGCCTTTTCGGGCACCGTGATCCCGCTGGCGATGCAGCGCTTCGGGATCGATCCGGCGGTGTCCAGCGCCGTGTTCCTGACCACTGTCACCGACGTGGTCGGCTTCTTCGCCTTCCTCGGCCTGGCGGCGCTGATCCTGCTCTGATGCGTCCCATCCCGTCGGGCCGATCTCCGGCCGGCGACGGGATGGGTCTGCCGCCTCAGGCGGTGCCGGAGCTCTTGGCTTCGGCAGCGGCGGTGATCACGTTGCGGGCGATGTTGACCGCCGGGATCTTCAGGTTCTGGCCGCCCGGCACGCCGCGGGTCAGCCGCTCGACGACCGCCTCGATCTTCTCGACCGGAATCGCCTCGACGCCCGGCAGCATCGCCACCACGGCGGCCAGCCCGACCACCTGGCCGAAGCGCAGGTCGCTGGCCACCGCCAGCTTCTTCAATGCCTCGCGCAGATCGGCTTCGCTGATACCTGTGGATTCCACGCTCAATATGCCCTCCCTCACCGGATCCGGGACCATGCGCAATTGCAGTGCATAGCCCGTCATGAATACTCAGGGTTGTACGAGGCGATCCCGGCCGATGTCCAGCCGTTCTCACGGAACCTGGCGATTCTACCCTGCCCGTCCCGGCAATGCGACCATCGCCTCGCGGCCAGGCTCGTCCCGGTCGTCGAGGCGCGACTCCGGCGCGTGTGACAGATCAGCGGCAGTCGTCTGGCTGCCGTCTGCAGGTCCCGGCCCCTCGGCCTCGCCCCCGGGGCAAGCAATGCCGCAGCCGCGCGCCGCGGCGGCAAGAAATGACAAGTGCAGGCCGGTCGCCGCCGACGGCGCCGGGTCGGGGTTTTCACGGCGTTTCCGCCGGATTCGCATCGTGCCGGTGGCGTCGCCCGGACCGCCGGCGCGATTCGCGATGGGCCGCATCCGTTCGATCCTGTCGGGCCAAAGGGTTCTTTTCTCGCAGGAAACTGTCTCTCTTGAATCCAGGCGGGAAATAATATTGCCATAACAAGTAATTAAATATCCATACAAAAGAAATGATAAAACCTGTTTAGGAGATGGAGTTTATACGGCCCCAAATTCATCCGTCTATTTCGTCGTGGAGAAGTAAAAAACGGGAATTTCCATAGACAGACCTATCGTTTTTTGCCTGAATGCCGGCTGGCTGGCCCAGTGGGCGGCGGCCGGGCTGTCGGCTTGGCAAGGGTTTCTTGGAGGAGGAAAACATGGGTCTTCTTGACGGCCTGCTCGGAGATGACGGGTTGCTCGGCGGTCTGCTGGGCAATGACGGTCTCCTCGGCGGCCTGCTTGGCAGCGACGGCCTTCTGGGCGGGCTGCTCGGTGATGACGGTCTGCTCGGAGGTCTTCTGGGCGATGACGCTCTCGGCGGCGTGCTCGGCACGGTGAAGAGCGTCCTGGGCTCGCTGGACGGCCTGGTCTTTGGTGACTCCGAGGCTGATGGGCTTCTCGGCGGCGTCTTCAGCCTGGTCGATGGGCTGCTCAACGGCCTGCTCGGCGGCGTGCTCCCCGGCGACCTGACCGACGGCCTGCTCGGCTCGGTCGAGGATCTGCTGAGCGGCATCCTGCATGACGATCTGCTGGGCGGCGCCACCGGCGGCCTGCTCGAGGCGGTGAGCAGCCTGCTCGGTGGTATCCTCAGCGGCGATGTGCTCGGCGGCGTGCTGAACGCCGACGTCGGCAGCGTCGTCGGCGGTCTGATCGAGACCGTCCAAGGCCTGCTCGGCGGCATCCTGAGCGGCGACCTGCTCGGCGGCGACCTGCTGGGCGGCGACCTGCTCGGCGGCGTGCTCGGCACCGTCGGCGACCTGCTGAACGGCGTGCTCGGCGGCGATCTGCTCGGTGGCGACCTGCTTGGCGGTCTCCTCGGCGGCGACCTGCTCGGCGGCCTGCTCGGCACGGTGAATGGCCTGCTCGGCGGCATCCTGGGCGGCGACCTGCTGGGCGGCGACCTGCTGGGTGGCGACCTGCTCGGCGGCGTGGTCGGTCTGGTCCAGGGCCTGCTCGGCGGCGTGGTCGGCGGCGACGACGCGATCGGCGGCCTGCTGGGCGGCATCCTCGGCGGCGAGGACCTGCTGGGCGGCCTGATCGGCACGGTCGAGGGCATCGTCGGCGGCGTGCTCGGCGGCGACCTGCTGGGCGGCGACCTGCTGGGCGGCCTGCTCGGCTCGGTCGGCGATCTGCTGAACGGCCTGCTGGGTGGCGATCTGCTCGGCGGCGTTGGCGGCGGCATCCTCGACGGCGACCTGCTGGGCGGCCTGCTCGGCACGGTGACCGATCTGCTCGGCGGCGTCCTCGGTGGCGACCTGCTGGGCGGCGACCTGCTCGGCAGCATCACCGACGTGCTCGGCGGCCTGCTGGGCGGCGACGTGCTGGGCGGCGTGCTCAGCGGCGACCTGCTCGGTGGCGTCCTCGGCACGGTCGAGAATCTGCTCGGTGGCTTGGTCGGCGGCGACCTGCTGGGCGGCGATCTGCTGGGCGGCCTGCTCGGCACGGTCACCGGCCTGCTCGACGGCCTGCTCGGCGGCGACGTCCTGGGCGGCACCCTCGGCGGCCTCGACCTCGGCAATCTCGGCGGCGTGGTCGAGGGCGTCCTCGGCGGCGTGCTGGCGACGGTCGAGGGTGTGGTCGGCGGCCTGCTCGGCGGCGACGGTCTCGGCGGCATCATCGATCTCGACGGCGTGCTGGGCAGCCTGCTCGGCGGCGGCGTCGGCCTCGAGGCTGCGCTCGACACCATCCTGTCCTCGCTCGGCGATGCGGTGTTCAGCATCGATGTCAGCGGCCTGACCAATGTCGGCCCGCTCAGTGTCGTCTCCGGCCTGCTCGGCTCGGTCCTGAACGTTGTCGCCCTGGGCTCCAACTCGCTGGCCAACATCGCCGGCGACGCGGTCGGCTCGGCCGACACCGTCAACGGCGGCGCCGCTGCCGACATCCTGAACGGCTATCTCGGCAACGATGTGATCCACGGCAATGCCGGTGACGATCGCATCAGCGGCGGCACGGGCAGCGACCTGATCTGGGGCGATGCCGGCAATGACACCATCACCGGTGGCCTGGGCAACGACCAGCTCTCCGGCGGTGCCGGTGCCGACATCATGATCGGCGGCGTCGGCAACGACGTCTACTATGTCGACAGCTACGGCGATCGGGTCCAGGAACTGGCGAATGGCGGCACCGATCAGGTGTTCTCGTCCATCGACTTCGCTATGTCCGACAACATCGAGATCCTGACCCTCTCGGGCACGGCCAGGAACGCGCTCGGCAACGCCGGGAACAACCGCATCATCGGCAGCGAGGCCGTCAACGGCCTCAGCGGTGGGGCGGGCAACGATACGCTCGAAGGCAAGGGCGGCAATGACGTCCTCGACGGCAATTGGGGGACCGACACCCTGACCGGCGGCGCGGGTGCCGACACCTTCCGGTTCCAGGCGCTCGCGCAGAGCGTGGTCGGTGCGGGTCGGGACGTGATCACCGACTTCAGCCATGCCCAGGGCGACAAGATCGACCTGCACTTCATCGACGCCAGCACCAAGGCGGCCGGTGACCAGGCCTTCACCTTCATCGGTGGCGCCAACTTCACCGGTGTGGCCGGGCAGCTGCACTTCCAGGGCGGGATCCTGAGCGGCGACGTCAACGGCGACGGCCGTGCCGACTTCGAGGTCCAGGTCAAGGGTGCGGCCGCTCTGGTGGTCAGCGACTTCGTGCTCTGATCGGCTTCGGCCGATCGGGGGGATCGGCCCGGACGCCTGGCCCACGGGCGTCCGGGACCCCGATCCACCAATGAGGGCAAGCCTCGCGGTGCCTCGGCAGCGCGAGGCTTTTCTTTTGCGGCAACGGCTGCGCTACAGTGCCGGTAAACATCCGCACGGGAGCGATGCCCCATGATCCCCAATGAGCCGCAAGGCCTCGATTTCATGCTCGGCGACACCGCCGACATGTTGCGCGATTCAGTGCGCGGCTTCGCCGAGGCCGAGATCGCGCCGCGCGCCGCGGACATCGACCGCGACAACCAGTTCCCGATGGACCTGTGGCGCAAGATGGGCGACCTCGGCGTCCTCGGCGTCACGGTCGACGAGGAATATGGCGGCGCCGGCATGGGTTATCTCGAGCACATCGTGGCGATGGAGGAGATCTCCCGCGCCTCGGCCTCGGTCGGCCTGTCCTACGGCGCCCATTCCAACCTCTGCGTCAACCAGATCAAGCTGAACGGCACCGAGGAGCAGAAGCGCCGGTACCTGCCGAAGCTGGTGGCGGGCGAGCATGTCGGCGCCCTGGCGATGTCCGAGCCCGGGGCCGGCTCCGACGTCGTGGGCATGAAGCTGAAGGCCGAGAAGACGGGCGACCGCTACGTCCTCAACGGCACCAAGATGTGGATCACCAACGGGCCGGACGCCGACACGCTGGTGGTCTACGCCAAGACCGATCCGGCGGCGGGGCCGCGCGGCATCACCGCCTTCCTGGTCGAGAAGGGCTTCAAGGGTTTCTCCACCGCGCAGAAGCTCGACAAGCTCGGCATGCGCGGCTCCAACACCTGCGAGCTGGTGTTCCAGGATTGCGAGGTGCCGGAAGAGAACGTGCTCGGCCGGGTCGGCGAGGGCGTGCGCGTGCTGATGAGCGGCCTCGACTACGAGCGCACGGTGCTGGCCGCCGGGCCGCTCGGCATCATGCAGGCCTGCCTCGACATCGTCCTGCCCTATGTCCGCGACCGCAGGCAGTTCGGCCGGGCGATCGGCGAGTTCCAGCTGATGCAGGGCAAGGTCGCCGACATGTATGTCGCCCTCAACGCCTCCCGTGCCTATGTCTACGCCGTCGGCCAGGCCTGCGACCGCGGCCGGGTGACCCGGCAGGATTCGGCCGGTGCCATCCTCTACGCCGCCGAGAAGGCGACCTGGATGGCGCTGCAGGCGATCCAGGCGCTCGGCGGCAACGGCTACATCAACGACTTCGCCACCGGCCGCCTGCTGCGCGACGCCAAGCTCTACGAGATCGGCGCCGGCACCTCCGAGGTCCGCCGCATGCTGATCGGCCGCGAGGTGATCGGGCTGAAGGGGTAGGGCGCTTCACGCCGGGTGTGACCGGTCACGGCCGGCGGAGACCCGGGCAGGACCAGGGTGAAGTCGTCGGCGACGGCGCTTTTCCGATCTCGCTCAGCCGTCGATCCGGATGCCCCTTTTGGATGGTCCTCGACACCGGCCACGCCCCGAGGCGGCGAGCCGCGGGATGACCTGCGCGATCTCAAGTTCGGATGCGCGCCGATCATCATTTGAAATCCACTCAATACAAGCCAAATTTCCGGCGGAATGCTGGCGATTCAAATAACATTTCAGATATCTGGGATATGCTGATCTGAAATTTCGTTGAATTTAAGGCATCAGTTTTGATTGTTGACTCAGTGATGTTCCTTCGGAATCATTCAATTGGGCATGTAGTCTTATCCATCAGTGAGGTGATCTTGCCGAAATCTTAAATATTTCTGTCTTTTATCTGAAATATTTCGTTGGTTGCAGGTGAGGTATCCACAATGTCTGCCGAAGCTGTCGATACGCCGTTCCCCGCGGCGGCTGTGGCGGCACTGAGGGGCCGGTTCAGGTGTGGGAGAGATGTATGCGCGCAGACATGATTGCTCGTCTATCCTGGCGCGACATTGCCTGTTGGACGAGGCCGGTTGAACCGCGGAGGTGCGTGTGACGATCGGGAGAGCCACGGTGTCCACCAGCACAGGGCCAGCCTCGGCGGGCGGCATAAATCTCGCCTCGGTCGACCTGAACCTGCTGGTTGCGCTGGAGGCGCTGTTGGAGCAGCGAAGCGTTACGTACGCTGGTCAACGGGTGGGACTGAGTCAGCCGGCGATGAGCCGAACTCTCGCGCGGCTGCGCGACATCTTCAAAGACGATCTGTTGGTGCGCACCACCACTGGCGTCATCCTGACGACATGTGGCGAGCAACTTTTACGGAAGCTGCCCCCGGCCCTGGCGATGATCCGGGAGATTCTGACACCCCGCAGCTTCAAACCCGAAGCCACCCGGCTAAAGATGAGTGTCGCGATGCCGGAACATCAGGCTCTGGTTCTGTTGCCGCAATTGATGCCGCGTCTTCGGGCGACTGCGCCCGACCTCGACTTTGTCGTTCATTCATTGCTCGCCGGGTCGCTCAAGGGGCTGGAGAATGGAGAGATCGACTTCGTTGTCGGGCAGGTCGATGACGCCCCGCCGGGCTTCTTCCGGCGCAGTCTCTACACCGACCGCTTCGTCTGCCTGCTTCGGCGCGGCCATCCGGCGTTGCGGCACACATGGACGGCGGACAGGTTCTCGGCGCTGCGACATGCGGTGATCGCACCCGGATCGGAGGAGAGGTTCGGGCACGTCTATGATGCCCTGAGCAAGCTCAACCTGCCGGATCGCGATCCGCTGATCGTGCCGAACACAATGGCTGCTCCGATGATCGTGGCCCAAACCGACCTCGTGCTCACAGTGCCCTACCGGGTCGCTCTGCAGGCATCGTCGATGCTGCCACTGATCGTCAAGGAATTGCCGGTCGAATTCCCGTCCTATGAAGTCTCGCTGATCTGGCACGAACGCTGCCACCGCAGTGTCGAGCACAGTTGGCTTCGGGCCGAGATCGCAGCTGCAAGCGTGGCCGCCGTCCGCACAATGGTCCAGTCCGACGGTCTCATCCCGTCCTCCTCTGCGGCCTGACCGAAACGGTGCGGCGGCCGGGCGCACCGGCACGGCGGTCGCTGAAACCTCTCCAACACTTGATTGAAGGCGCTCAAGAGATGGCCACATCGGTCGACAAACTCTCGGCGTGGTTGTCCCAGCTCTGTGGGACAAGGCACATACGCCCCGCTGACGACCTCGAAGCCCAACGGGGCAACACCGGGCCCGAGCCGGAGGCGGATGCGATGGAGCTCGAGTGGATCTCGCGGGCGGACCTCGCACCGATCAGCGCGGTCGAGTGGAGCAACGACGAGGTCGAGAACGGTTGCACCGTTGGTCGGCTTGATGATGCTCGACGGGTGCTGGCCGGCTCCGTCCATGGTCGGCCCGTCGTGGTTGAACGGGCCCAGAATGGCGAGATGCGGCTGCTCACATCGACCTTCGCGCCCGGAGAAAAGGTCCTGTCCGCCGGCGGCAGCGGAGCGTTCATTCCGGACAGGCTTGACCCGAAAGGCACGGAATCCCTGCCGGACGACGGCACCTACGAAGTCTATGATGGAACCTATGACGGTCAACTGGTCGAGGTGCTGCGCAGGCCCGGCTCGGATGGCTTCTGGATCAAAGAGGTCGAGCGCGACGGCAGCGGCGCGGTGATGCGGGTGAAGCCCGGGGCCATTGTCAAGCCTGCCCGGGAGGGAAGCGCGGAATTCGTCGACTGGGCGATCAGGCTGCAGGACGCCTCGTTGTCCGAAGCCGCCCCCGCGATTGCGTTCTCGAACAGGAACCAGCCCAGCACGATCACGAAAGCGAAAGCGACGACCGGAAGCCCGGTGAAGGAGTTTCCGAAGAGCGGCCTCGTCGAGATCGGCAAGGACGACGACCGCAAGTTCTACATTCCGGTTTTCGTCCGGACGCAGAAGGTCGAGAACACCGCAGGAGGGACCCGCATTCAGGACAACCCGGCGGAAATGGTGCACGCTGAGTATCGCCCCTCGACGCCGGGAGTATGGGGGGAAGGCACGCTTGTATTGCAAAGGAAGCCGGGTTCCAAGGACGAGCCCGACGGACCGGCTGTGAAATACGACGCCCACAATGGCCGCTGGGTATCGCCCGCCGAGCACAGGAAGGCCATGGACCAGTTCGTCCACGCCACGATGGTCGCCATCGACCAGGGCATCACGATCTGCTTCAAGGAAGAGATGGACGGCGCCCTCGCGTTGCAACTGGAGAGCTTCAGGAGCCAGGTTCGGGATCTTGCCCGTCAGGCCATCGCCAACGAGATCACGGAAGCCAAGTTCCAGGAAGGCGTATCCAAGATCCTCTCCGACATCGGCAAGAAGGGCGAGGACAGCAAGTACAGGGACAGGGCGGATTCTCAGATCAGCTGGACACGAGTGTCCCAAGTGGTCACGCCGCTGATCACCCTCACGATGGGCGCCGTCGGAATGTATCTGATCGAGCGGTACAGAGCCGCGAATCTCGCCGGAACTCCGTAGGACGCCCGACAAGGCCATAGATTTCCGCGAGCCCGCAAACAGGAGAGACTCGGTCCCGCCGCCGGCCTGTTGCGCCGCGCGCCGCTTTCTGCACACTTGACCGGCTGGTCAAAATCAGAAGAACAGGGGGCACATGATGCTGGGATGTTGGAGCCGCCGGGCGCTGCTCGGCGCGGCGGTGGCGATGCTCGGGGCCGCGGCGCTGCCGCAGGCTCGCGCGGCGGACAAGCTGGCGGTGGCGGCGGTCTATACCGTGCCGGTCGAGCAGCAATGGGTCAGCCGCATCCACAAGGCGCTGAAGGCGGCGCAGGACCGCGGCGAGATCGACTACGTCTATTCCGAGAACACGTCGAACACCGACTACGAGCGCGTCATGCGCGAATACGCCGAGGCCGGCAAGAAGCTGATCATCGGCGAGGCCTTCGGGGTCGAGCGCGGCGCCCGGGCGGTGGCCAAGGACTATCCCGACACCGCCTTCCTGATGGGCTCCAGCCTGCCGCCGGCCGAGCCGAACTTCGCTGTCTTCGACAACTACATCCAGGACGCCTCCTACCTCACCGGCATGGTCGCCGGGCTGAAGACCAAGTCCAACAAGATCGGCATGGTCGGCGGCTACCCGATCCCCGAGGTCAACCGGCTGATGCACGCCTTCATGGCCGGGGCGCTGGAGGTCAACCCGCAGGTCAAGTTCTCGATCACCTTCATCGGCTCCTGGTACGACCCGCCCAAGGCCAAGGAAGCCGCCTTCGCCATGATCGATGCCGGCGCCGACGTGCTGTATGCCGAGCGCTATGGCGTCTCCGACGCGGCCAAGGAGCGCAAGGTGTTCGCCATCGGCAACGTCATCGACACCCAGTCGGAATATCCCGGCACGGTGGTGGCCAGCGCGCTGTGGCACATGGAGCCGACCATCGACCGGGCGTTGAAGGCGGTGGCCGGCGGCAGCTTCAAGGCCGAGGATTACGGCCCGTACAGCGCCATGAAGGCGGGCGGCGCCACGCTCGCGCCGCTCGATCCGAAGCTGGTCGACCAGGCGATCATCGACAAGGTGGCCGCCCGGCAGAAGGAGATCGAGAGCGGCGCCTTCACGGTCAAGGTCGATGACAGCGAGCCGAAGCCGACGCTGTGATCTCGCCGGCCGAAACCTCGGGTGCCGCGCCGGCCCTGCGCCTGCGCGGCATCACCAAGCGCTTCGGCGCGCTGCTCGCCAATGACGGGATCGACCTCGACCTCGCCCGCGGCGAGGTGCTGGCGCTGCTCGGCGAGAACGGCGCCGGCAAGACCACGCTGATGAGCATCCTGTTCGGCCATTACGTGGCCGATGCCGGGACGGTGGAGGTGGCGGGGCTGGCCGGCGCCCTGCAGCCGCTGCGCCCGGGCTCGCCCCAGGCGGCGCTGGCCGCCGGCATCGGCATGGTGCACCAGCACTTCGCTTTGGCCGACAATCTCAGCGTGTTCGACAACATCGTGCTCGGCTCGCAGCCGCTGTGGCGGCCGGCGCTGCGGCGGCGCGCGGCGCGGGCGAAGCTGGCGGCGCTGATCGAGGCCTCGGGCCTGGCCGTGCCGCTCGACGCGATGGTGTCCGGCCTGTCGGTCGGCGAACGGCAGCGGGTCGAGATCCTGAAGGCGCTGTACCGCGACGCCCGGATCCTGATCCTGGACGAGCCGACGGCGGTGCTGACCCCGCAGGAGGCCGACGGGCTGTTCGCGGTGCTGCGCCGGCTGGCGGGGCAGGGGCTCGGCATCGTCTTCATCTCGCACAAGCTGGCCGAGGTGCTGGCGATCAGCCACCGCGTCGTGGTGCTGCGCGCCGGCCGGGTGGTGGCGGAACGGCCGACCGCCGGCGCCGACCGCGCCGCCCTGGCCGAGGCCATGATCGGCCGTGCCGTCCCGGAGACGCGCAAGAGCCCGGCCGCGCCCGGCGCCCCGGTGCTGGCCTTGGACGGCGTCACCCTGCGCGGAGTGCACGGCCGGAAGCTCCTCGACGGCGTGACGTTCGAGCTCCGGGCCGGCGAGGTGCTCGGCATCGCCGGCGTCTCCGGCAACGGCCAAGCGGCGCTGGCCGGGCTGGTCTCGGGTCTGGCCCGGCTCGATGCCGGCCGGGTCGCCCTGTTCGACCACCCGGCGCCGGTCGGGTCGCCCGCCGCCATGGTCTCGGCCGGGGTCGGCCGGATTCCGGAGGACCGCCACCGCGACGGCGTCGTCGGCGACATGGCGGTGTGGGAGACCCTGGCGCTGGAGGATTACCGCGGCCGCTCGGCGCAGCGCTGGGGGCTGATGCGCCGGGCCGCCCTGCGCGACCGGGCGCGGCGGCTGATCGGCGCCTATGACGTGCGCGGCCCGGGGCCGGAGGCGCACACCCGGCTGCTGTCCGGCGGCAACATCCAGAAGCTGATCCTGGGCCGGGTGCTGGAGCGGTCGCCCGGCCTGGTCCTGGCCTGCCAGCCGACCCGCGGCCTCGATGTCGGCGCGGTGGCCGAGATCCACGGCAGGCTGCTGGCCGCGCGCGATCGCGGCGCCGGCGTGCTGCTGATCACGGAGGATCTCGACGAACTGTTCGCTTTGTCCGACCGCATCGCCGTGATCCATAACGGCCGCCTCACCCCGCCGTTGCCTGCGGAGCGGCTGACCATCCGTGCCCTCGGCCTGATGATGGCGGGGCAGGAGCCGGCCGATGTGGCTTGAGCCGCGCGAGCGCGCCTCGCCGTTGCTGATGCTCGGCGCCTCGGCCGGTGCCGCCGTGCTGGCGCTGCTGCTCTGCGCCATCCCGCTGCTGTGGGCCGGTGCGCCGGTGCTCGAGGCCTATCAGGTGATGGCCCAGGGCGCCTTCGGCTCGCGCTTCGCCATCGCCGAGACCCTGTCCCGCGCCACGCCGCTGGTGCTGACCGGCTTGGCCGCCACCGTCGCCTTCCGGGCCAAGCTGTGGAACATCGGGGCGGAGGGGCAGCTCTATCTCGGCGCCCTGGCGGCGACGGCGCTCGGCTCCGGCGTGCTCGACCTGCCCGGCTGGGCGCTGCTGCCGCTGATCCTCGCCGCCGGCGCGCTGGCCGGGGGGCTGTGGATGCTGGGCCCGACCCTGCTCAAGACCCGGTTCGGCGTCGACGAGGTGGTGACCACCCTGCTGCTCAACTTCGTCGTGCTGCTGCTCGTCTCGATGATGCTGGAAGGGCCGATGAAGGACCCGATGGGCATGGGCTGGCCGCAATCGGCGCCGATCCTCGACGCCGCGGCCCTGCCGAAGCTGATCCCGCGCAGCCGCATCCATGCCGGGCTGGTGATCGCCGTCGTCGCCGCCATCCTGGTCTGGCTGATGCTGGCACGCACGATCTGGGGCTTCGAGATGCGGGCCACCGGCGCCAACCCCTCCGCCGCCCGCTTCGCCGGCATGCCGGTCGGAAGGGTGGTGCTGCGCGTCGGCCTGATTTCCGGCGCGCTGGCCGGCCTGGCCGGGGTGGGGGAGGTGGCAGGGCTGAAGGGCTACCTGACCCAGGACCTGTCGCCCGGCTACGGCTATGCCGGCATCGTCGTCGCCATGCTGGCGCAGCTGCACGCGCTCGGCGTGCTGCTGGCGGCGTTGTTCGTGGCCGCGGTCTTCGTCGGCGCCGACAGCATGAGCCGGGCGATCGGCGTCTCCAGCTACATCGCCAACCTGGTGGTCGCCACCTCGCTGCTGACGGTGCTGCTGTCCGGCATCGTGCTGCGCTACCGGGTGAGGTGGCGATGAGCGAGGTCTTCGACATCCTGCTGGCCGCCAGCTTCTGGGCGGCGGCGCTGCGGATCGCCACGCCGCTCATCTTCGGCACGCTGGGCGAGCTGATCTGCGAGCGCGCCGGGGTGCTGAACCTGGGCATCGAGGGTATCTTCACCGCCGGCGCCATGGCCGGCTGGATGTGGGTGTACCAGGGCGGTGACCTGTGGACCGGCGTGATCTTCGCGGCCGGGGTCGGCGCTGCCTTCGGCCTGCTGCATGCCCTGCTGACCGTGCCGCTCGGCCTGTCGCAGCACGTCACCGGCATCGGCGTCACGCTGCTGGCCACCAGCCTGTCCTACTTCACCTACCGCATGGTGCTGCCGAACGCCTCGACCCCGCCGCGGATCGAGCCGTTCCAGCCGGTGGCGCTGCCCGGCCTGTCCGACCTGCCCTGGGTCGGCCCGGTGCTGTTCCAGCAGACGCCGCTGACCTATCTGGCGCTGGCCGCCGTCGCCGTCACCGCCTGGATCCTCCACCGCACCCCGCTCGGCCTCGCCTTGCGCGCGGTCGGCGAGAACCCGGCGGCGGCCGAGGCGCAGGGCATCAATGTCGTCGCGGTCCGCCTCGGCGCGGTGATGGCCGGGTCGGCGCTGATGGCGGTCGGCGGCGCCTTCCTGACCATGTCGGCGTTCAACGCCTTCTTCTTCGAGATGGTGGCGGGCCGCGGCTGGGTCTGCATCGCCCTGGTGGTCTTCGCCTCCTGGCGGCCGGGCAAGGCGCTGCTCGGCGCCCTGCTGTTCGGCGCCTTCGACGCCTTCCAGGTGCGGCTGCAGCAGCTCGCCGGCGGCGTGGTGCCCTACCAGATCTTCCTGATGCTGCCCTATCTGCTCAGCATCCTCGCCCTGATCGCCATGTCGCGCCGGGCCACGGTGCCCAAGGCTTTGATGGTGCCGTACCGCAAGGGCGAGCGTTAGACTGTGGCCCGCGCCCGTGCTAGGGAAGGGGCGTTGCGAGCCGGTCGCAAAGCGGGAGTATGGGAATGAGCGAAAAGCTGCGCCTCTATGTCGGTTACGATTCACGCGAGGACATCGCGTGGCAGGTCTGCCGTCATTCGGTGCTGCAGCACGCCTCGAAGCCGGTCGAGGTCTCGGCCCTGAAGCTGCCGGAGCTGCGGGCGCAGGGCATCTACACCCGCCCGGTCGACACGCTCGGCTCGACCGAGTTCACCTTCAGCCGCTTCCTGGTGCCGGCCCTGGCCGGGTACCATGGCTGGGCGGTGTTCTGCGACTGCGACTTCCTGTGGTTCCGCGACATCGCCGACCTCTTCGCCCAGGCCCAGGACCGCTACGCGGTGATGGTCGTGCAGCACGACTATCAGCCGAAGGAGGCGGTGAAGATGGACGGCAAGCCGCAGGCGGCCTATCCGCGCAAGAACTGGTCCAGCCTGATGCTGTTCAACTGCGGCCACCCGGCGAACGCGGCGCTGACGCCGGAGGTGGTGAACCGCGAGACCGGCGCCTTCCTGCACCGCTTCCAGTGGCTGGCGGACGACCAGATCGGTTCACTCGAGACCGGCTGGAACTGGCTCGAGGGCTGGTACCCGAAGCCGGCGAAGGGATATCCGCAGGCGGTGCACTATACCCGCGGCGGCCCGTGGTTCGAGAACTACCAGGACGTCGACTACGCCCAGGAATGGCGCGACGCCGCCGCCGAGGTCGAGCGGCTGGGCATCCACGCCTGAGGGCGGCTACTCCACCACGCTCCGCCAGCCCTCGGTGATCGGCAGCAGCAGGGCCGCGGCCTGGGGCAGGAACTGCTCGGCGAAGAAGCGGGCATGGGCCAGCTTGGCGGCGCGGAGCTCGGGATCGCTCTCATCGGCCAGCGCCGCCCGGGCCATCAGCCAGCCGCCGGCCACCAGGCCGAACATGCGGAGATAGTGCACCGCGCTGGCGGCGACGGCGGCCGGGTTCGAGGGCGCGGTCTCGACCACCCAGTCGGTCGCCGCCATCAGCGCCGCCAGGCTCTCCACCAGCCGGTCGCGGATCGGCGCCGCGCCCGGGTGGGTGGCCAGCTCCGCCTGGGTCTGTGCCATCTCCTCGAACAGCGCCAGCGCCGCCGCGCCGCCGTCGCGCGCGACCTTGCGGAACACCAGGTCATTGGCCTGGATGCCGTTGGTGCCCTCGTAGATCGGCGTGATCCGGGCGTCGCGCAGGAACTGGGCGGCGCCGGTCTCCTCGATATAGCCCATGCCGCCATGCACCTGGATGCCGGTCGAGGCGACCTCGCAGCCGACATCGGTCGACCAGCCCTTCACCACCGGCGTCAGCAGGTCGGCCCGGGCCTGCGCTTTCGCCCGCTCGGCCGGGTCGGGGTGGAAGCGGGCGAGGTCCAGCGCCGCGCCGGCGCTGTAGGTCAGGGCCCGCGCCGCCTCGGTCAGGCAGCGCATCGACAGCAGCATCCGGCGGACATCGGGATGGGCCGCGATCGGCGTGCCGTTCTCCGCACCGATCGGCTTGCCCTGGACCCGGGTGGCGGCATAGGCCTCGGCCGCCTGGGTGGCGCGCTCGGCGATCGCCACGCCCTGCAGCCCGACGGTCAGCCGGGCGTTGTTCATCATCGTGAACATGTACTCGATGCCGCGGTTCTCCTGGCCGATCAGGAAGCCGGTGGCGCCGCCGGCGTCGCCATAGGCCATGACGCAGGTCGGGCTGGCATGGATGCCCAGCTTGTGCTCCAGGCTGACGCAGCGCAGGTCGTTGCGCTCGCCCGGCTCGCCCGCGGCGTCGGGCAGCAGCTTGGGCACCAGGAACAGGCTGATGCCCTTGATCCCGGCCGGCGCGTCGGGCGTGCGGGCCAGCACGAGATGGACGATGTTCTCGGCCATGTCGTGGTCGCCATAGGTGATGAAGATCTTCTGGCCGGTGATGCGGTAGCTGCCGTCCGCCCGCCGCTCCGCCTTGGTCCGCACCGCGCCGACGTCGGATCCCGCCTGCGGCTCGGTCAGGTTCATGGTGCCGGTCCAGACGCCGGAGACCAGCTTCGGCAGGTAGGTCCGCTTCTGCTCGTCCGAGCCATGCGCCTGCAGCGCCTCGACCGCGCCCTGGTTCAGGACCGGGCACAGGCCGAACGCCAGGCTGGCCGACTGCCACATCTCCGACACCGCCATCGCCACCGCCCAGGGCAGGTCCTGGCCGCCCCATGCCGCCTCGAAGGGCAGGGCGTTCCAGCCGCCGTCGCGGTACTGCGCATAAGCCTCGCGGAAGCCGGGGGCGGTGCGCACCACGCCGTTCTCCAGCTTCGCGCCCTCGCGGTCGCCGATGGCGTTCAAGGGCGCGATCACCTCGGCCGCCAGCCTGCCGGCCTCCTCCAGCACCGCGTCGACCAGCTCCGGCGTCGTCTCGGTTTTGCCGGGCAGGGCGGCGATGCGGTCGAGCCCGACCAGATGCCGCAGCACGAAGCGCATGTCGGCGAGCGGCGCGGCATAGGCGGTCATCGGACGACTCCCTGGTTCCCCGGTGGATTGGGGTTTCCGTTTACGTAAAGGGGAGATTTCACCGAACCGGCGCCCAAATCAAGCCCCAGCCGCTTGTCGAGGAAGCTCAAGGCGCGCACCTCGGCGTCGTCGACCGGGGTCCAGCTCGGGCTCAGCGCCGGCGGGTCGGCGATCGGCTGGGCCCGGTCCAGCATCGCCGTGGTCGGGGCGGTGAAGTCGAAATTGTGCTGCATGCCGGGATAGACGATCAGGCTGACCGCGGCGCCCTTGGACAGCCAGGCGTCGAACAGCGTGTCGCAGGCCGCGGCCGGGGTGACGCTGTCGGCCGCCCCCATCAGCACCAGCAGCGGCGTGTCGCCGACCGGCTGGGCGTCGGTCATGTACTGGTTGCAGCGGGGGTAGAGGGCGATCGCCGCGGCGAAATGCGGCGCGGTCTTGGCGATCAGCGACTGCCGCATCGTCGCCGTGGTGGCGACGGCGGTGGTGGCGCCCTGCGACCAGCCCAGCACGGCGATCTGTTTGGGATTGATTTCCTTGCGAGTTTGTAGATACTCAAGGGCTCCGACCGCGTCCTTGACGCGCAGTTCGACCGGGATCGTCGACAGGCCGACCGAGATGATCTCGCGGTAGCCGCGTGGCGTGTAGCTGTCGACCAGGAGCATGGCATAGCCGCTGGCGGTCAGCCGGGTGGCCCAGCGGTCATGCGCCGGGGCATAGCCGCCGGACCCGTGCAGCCCGACGACGGCCGGGAACGGGCCCGCGCCCTTGGGCAGGAACAGGCGTCCGGTGATCACCTCGCCGGACAGACTCTTGAACATCACGGTCTCGGCCGGCGCCATGCCCTGGGCTCGGGCAGGCCGGTCCAGCACCGGCGCGACGGCCAGCAGCAGGATCGCGATGCACAGGCGAAACATGCTCAATCCGCCCCTCCGTGCGGCAGTGTTCCACACCCTGGTTTTCGAGGGAACCTCGTCCTGTATGAAGCGTTCCCCAATTGCATCGCCTCGTCGGGCTGATGCAGCCGGAGAGATGAAATGACCGCACAGAAGCCGGCGCGGGACATTCGGATTGATTTCTTCCGTGGTCTGGCGCTGATCATCATTTTCATAAACCATGTCCCCGGGAACATTGCAGGAATGTTCACGCCGCGGATATATGGTCTGAGCGACGCAGCGGAGATCTTCATCTTCCTGGCCGGGCTGTCCTCGGCGATGGCGTTCGGCCGTAGCTTCGACCGCGCCGGATTCCTGGCAGGATTTGGCCGCGTGGTCCAGCGCGTCTGGCAGCTCTACCGCGCCCATATCGGCCTGTTCATCGTCATCTGCGGCATCATCATCGGCGCGAACCGGATCTTCGCCGAGCCGAACTACATCTCCCGCCTGGGCATCGACCGGTTCTTCCAGGACCCCGGCGGATCGCTGTTCGAGCTGCTGTCGCTGCACTATGTGCCGCATTATTTCGACATCCTGCCGCTCTATATGCTGCTGCTGGCCGCGATCCCGGCGATGGTGCTGCTGGCGCGGATCTCGCCGGTGCTGGTGGTGGCCGTCTCGGCTGTGCTCTACATCGGGGCGGTGGCCGATGGCTGGAACCTGACGGCCGACAGCACCGAAGGCCGCGGCTGGTTCTTCAACCCCTTCGCCTGGCAGGTGCTGTTCGTCGCCGGCTACGGCTACGGCGCCGGCTGGTTCGAGGTGCCGCGGGTGACGCGCGGCCGCATCACCGTGGCGCTGATCTACCTGGTGTTCTGCGCGGCCCTGGCGCTGTCGCTGGTGCGGCTGGACGGCGGCCTGTTCGCCGGCATGCGCGACATCCTGGAGCCGCTGGCGCGCAAGACGGATAACGGCCCGCTGCGCCTGCTGCACTTCTTCGCCCTGGCCTATGTCGTGGTGTCGCTGCTGCGCGCCGTGCCGGATCTGATCACCCCGCGCGGGGCCGAGCCGGTGGCCGTGATGGGCCGCCACTCGCTGTCGGTGTTCCTGCTCGGCATGGCCCTGTCCTTCGTCGGCGGCATCGTCTTCGACCAGGCGGGGCAGGGGCTGCTGCCGCATCTCGCGGTCAATCTCGGCGGCATCGGGCTGCTCTGGTTCTGGGCTCGCGGCGCTGCCTGGTTCAACGGCCAGCCCTGGAAGCGCGGCCGCGATCTGCCGGCCAAGCCTGCCCCGGCCTTCCGCATCCGCCCGGCCCGGACCGCGCCGATGCCGGCCCCGGCCATGGCCCGGCTGCGCCTGGCCCCCCGCCGGGCGCTGTAGCCGGATCGGCAGCCCTCCCCGTTCCGCGCAATCAGACGACGGAGTGATCTGCGTCATCCGTGTATTGAGGCGGAAGGGGCGTTGGGTCTGGAAAGTCATCCCGCCGCCCTGTGGGTAATTCCAAGGTTCGCCGTAAAGTTGCCATGGAATTGCCTCAATTGGAAAACGGCGTGCCGACTGGCTGAAACCCGGTCGGGTGGAGATGGATATGGTTGCCGGTTCGTTGGGGTCCCGACTCTCGCGGGTTGGTATCGTCGACGTCTTGGCTGCCCTGGCGGCCTGCGGGCCGACCCCGAGCGAAATGCAGCTGAACTACGCCTCGCAGCAATGCTCCTATGGCGATCCCTATGCCTGCGACTCCGTCGGCCCGCTGTCGTACCAGGCCCAGGCCGAGCGGCAGCAGCAGGACACCAACGCCGCGGTGGCGGCCGGCCTGCTGGCGATCGGCGGCATCGCCCTCGGCGCGGCCCTGGCCGACGATGACGACGGCTATCGCGGTCACCGCCACTACCGCGGCGGCGGCTGGGGGCGTCGCGGCCACTGGTGAGGCGGGCGCGGCCGGGACGACAGCGCCCGGCCGCTCCTCTCAGTCGTAGCTCAGCTTCGGGTACCAATCCGTGCCCCGGCCCTCCGGGGTGCAGTCCAGCACCATCCACAGCGGCGACGGGTCGGGGGCGCCGCGCGGGTCCTGGCCGGGATCGGCGGTCTCGCCGGTCATCTCGCCGGCCCAGAAGTGGCGGATGGTGCCGTCGCGCCGGGTGAACACGTTCAGCGCGGGGATGTCCGACCCGTCGGGCGCGACGCCGAAATAGTCGTGCGAATAGGCGCCGTCGAGGTCGCTGTAGAGGCGCAGGTCGCGCCAGCCGCGCTCGCGCTTCCACGCGGCCAGCCGGGCGAAGGGCGAGCGCGCGACCACGGCCAGGGCGGCGCGCTGGCCGATATCGGCGGCGTTGCCCTCCCAGGCGTCCAGCAGGTTGGTGCACATCGGGCAGGGGCGCTCGCGCTGCGGCCCGAACATGTAGCTGTAGACCACCAAGGTCTGCTTGTCGCCGAACAGCCCGGCCAGGTCGGTCGGGCCGTCCGCGCCCTCGAAACGGTAGTCTCCGGTCACCGGGCCGCCGGGCGGCAGCGCGCGGCGCTGGGCGGCGACGCTCTCGATCCGGCGCCGCAGCTCGATCTCCTCGGCCAGCAGGGCGGTGCGGGCGGCGCGGTATTCGGCGCTCTCATTGGGGATGCGGACAGGGTTGGCGCGGGCCAGCTCGGCCGCCGGGGTCAGGGTCTTCGCGTCCATCGGGAGGTCCTCCACGGGTTGACGCATCTTGTCGTCGGCGCAGGGCCGGATTCGACAGCAGACGACTCTAGAACCGATCGGGATGGCCAGCGGTGCCCTACGCTTCGATCACCTTGCCCGGATTCATGATCCCGGCCGGGTCGATCGCCCGCTTGATCCGGCGCATCAGGTCGATCTCGACCGCCGGCTTGCGCTCGGCGATCTCGTCGCGCTTCAAGAGGCCGACGCCGTGTTCGGCGCTGATCGACCCGTCCAGGGCGGCGACGATGTCGTGCACCCGGTGGCTGATCTCCTCCCAGCGCGCCATGAAGGCGGCGCGGTCGGCGCCCACCGGCTGGTTCAGGTTGAAATGGATGTTGCCGTCGCCGAGATGGCCGAAGCCGATCACCCGCACGCCCGGCGCCATCGCCTCGGCCAGCGCCGTCGCCCGCTCCAGGAACTCCGGCACCTTCGCCACCGGCACGGCGATGTCGTGCTTGATCGCCCCGCCCTCGAAGCGCTGGCCTTCGACGATCGCCTCGCGGATCCGCCAGAAGGCCTTGCGCTGCGCCTCGCTGGACGCGATCGCGGCGTCCGTCACCAGCCCGGCCTCCAGGCCGCCGGCCAGGATCGCCTCCAGCTGCTCCGCCAGCGGGGCGTCGGCGGCAGGGGAGGACAGCTCCAGCAGCACGTACCAGGGGTGCGCTTCGGCCAGCGGGTCCACGACGCCGGCGACATGCCGCAGGGCGAAGTCGATGGCCAGCCGCGGCATCAGCTCGACCCCGGTGACCGACCCGCCGGCCTCGGTCCGGGCGCGGCCGAACAGGGCCACGGCGGCGGCCGGGTCCGGCACCGCCACCAGCGCCGCTGCGACACTGCGCGGCCGCGGGAACAGCTTCAGCACCGCGGCCGTGATCACGCCCAGCGTGCCCTCGGCGCCGATGAACAGCTGCTTCAGGTCGTAGCCGGTGTTGTCCTTGCGCAGGGCCCTGAGGCCGTCCCAGACCTGCCCGTCGGGCAGCACCACCTCCAGCCCCAGCACCAGGTCGCGGGTGTTGCCGTAGCGCAGCACCGCGGTGCCGCCGGCATTGGTCGACAGGTTGCCGCCGATGCGGCAGCTGCCCTCGGCGCCGAGGCTCAGCGGGAACAGCCGGTCGGCCGCCTCCGCCGCTGCCTGCACCTGGGCCAGGATCACCCCGGCCTCGACCGTGATGTGGTCGCCCTCGGCATCGACCTCGCGGATCCGGGTCAGCCGGTCGGTGGACAGCAGGATCTGCCCGGCCACGGCCACGGCGCCGCCGCACAGGCCGGTGTTGCCGCCCTGCGGCACCACGCCGACCCCGCGCTCGGCGCACAGCGTGACCACCGCCGCCACCTCGGCGGTCGTGGCCGGCCGCACCACGATGCCGGCCGTGCCCTGGTACTTGCTGCGCCATTCCTTCAGATAGGGCGCCAGATCCGCCGCCTCGTACAGCACGCCCTGCGGGCCGGTGATGGCGACCAGGGCCTCCAGCAGCGCGGCGTCGGTCATGGGTCGCTCCCTAGGATCGTGGGGCCGCGGCGCGGCGCAGCCGGTCGTTGATGGCGGCGCCCAGGCCGGCTTCGGGGATCGGCGCCACGGCGATGGTGCCGGCGCCGGTCTTGTCCAGCGCCCGCAGCATGGCGAACAGGTTGGCGGCGGCCTCGGCCAGACTGCCCTTGTCGCTCAGATTCATCACCTTCGGCCCGCTGCGCAGGTCGGGACCGAAGGTCAGCAGCACCTCGTCCGGCCCGATCGCGCCGGCGTTCAGCCGCACCTGCGCCCGCGGCGCGTAGTGGCTGGCCAGTTGGCCGGGCGAGGCCGGCCGCTCCGGGTCCCTCTCGGGCAGGGCGACGGGGCCGAGCAGGGCGGTCAGCTCCTCGATCGTCACCCCGCCGGGGCGCAGCAGCACCGGCCGCTCGCCGGTCAGGTCCAGCACGGTCGATTCCAGCCCGACGGCGCAGCGCCCGCCGGCCACCACCAGTGACACCCGGCCGGACAGCCCGTCCAAAACATGTTGCGGCGTGGTCGGGCTGACCGCGCCGGAGACATTGGCGCTGGGCGCCGCCACCGGCCGGCCGACCGCGGCCAGCAGGCGCCGCGCCGCCGGATGCGCCGGCACCCGGATCGCCAGGCTGTCCAGCCCGGCGGAAGCCAGCAGTGACACGCGCGCGCCGTCGCGCCGCGGCAGCACCAGGGTCAGCGGGCCGGGCCACAGCGTCTCGGCGATGCGCCGGGCGCGGTCGTCGAACCGCACCAGATCCTCGGCCTGCCCGGAATCGGCCAGGTGGCAGATCAGCGGGTTGAAGCTCGGGCGCTGCTTGGCCTCGAAGATCGCGGCCACGGCGCGGTCGTTGGTGGCGTCGCCGCCCAGGCCGTAGACCGTCTCGGTCGGGAAGGCGACTAGGCGGCCCTCGCGCAGCAGCGCCGCGGCGCGGGCGATGCCGGCGGGGCCGTCATCGACGATCTCGGTCCGGATCGGGTCGTGGGTGCTCATGCCCGTTCTATAGCCCGATCCGCGGCCAAGGCGATATGCGCTGAGCGGCCATCTGCTGCCGCCGCGAGGCCGTTCTCCGGAGATCTCATGTTGCGCTGCAGCAGAAGCCGCGCGACACTTCCGCGAAACGGAGAGTGCGAATGGCCGGTCGGACGATCACCGTGGCGCAGCAGAAGGGCGGGGCGGGCAAGACCACGCTGGTCGCGCATCTCGCTGCCGCCTTCATCCGCTCCGGCCTCACGGTCGCGACCGTGGACATCGACCCGCAGGGCAGCCTCAGCCGCTGGGTCGAGGCGCGCGGCGCCGACCCCGGCTTCACCCATCTGCGCATCACCGGCTGGCGGGTGCCGGCGGCGGTCGACCGCGCCCGGGCGACGCATGATCTGGTGCTGATCGACAGCCCGCCGCACGCCGCCTCCGACGCCCGCATCGCGGTGCGGGCGGCGCAACTGGTGCTGGTGCCGATCCAGCCCAGCCCGATGGACCTGTGGGCGACCCAGCCGACGCTGGACCTGGCGGCGGAGGAGAAGGTGCCGGCCTGGATCGTGCTGAACCGGGTGCCGCCGCGCTCCAAGGTCGCGGACGCGCTGGAGATCGAGATCGGCAAGCTCGGCATCCCGGTGCTGGCGGCCCGGATCGGCAACCGCACCGGCTTCGCCGCGGCGATGCTGTCCGGCCGCACCCTGGTCGAGACCGCGCCGTCCACCAAGGGGGCGGAGGAGATCGCTGCCCTGGCGGCGGCGCTGCGGGAATAGCCCGTACCCTCAATGCCTCGGCAGATGGGCCTCCACAATCTCGACGACGCGCTCGAGGGTGATGCCCTGCCGCTGCTCGACAGCCAGCGGATGATCGGTCGGCTCCAGCTCGATGAAGGGGCGGGTCGGCGGTGGCCGCAGACGTACCATCGTCTTCAGGTTCAGGATCTCGGGATAAGTGTTCAGCGTCGCCGACAGCCAGCCGAAGCGGGGCGCGTGCCGGGCCCGGTCCGGCGCCTCCCAGGTTTCCAGGATCAGCGCCATGCTCTCACCCGACACCGACACCCAGACGCCCCAGGAGAACGGCTCGTCATGGCCGATGATTGGGATCTCGAGACAGCCGCGGATATAGAAGGCCTCGTCGATCGTGCACATGTCGTCGGTCAGCAGTGTCCGCGCCTCCCGTTCCGCCTCCGGGACGGCATAGTAGTCCAACGGCGCGGCGGCGGCGAAGGCGAGCGGCAGTTCGTCGTGCTGCCGGTTGCAGCAGGAACAGGCCCAGGCGTATCGCAGCATCCGGCGACCCTTCTCGATTCAGCCGGGCCAGGATAGCAGGCCGGGGCCCGTCCCGCTTCGCTGAACGCTTGCCCCGGCCTCTATTTCCGGCGAGGCTGCGCCCCTCAGCCTGAAGCCCAGAGTCCGCGCCATGACCGCCGATCCCTTCGTCGCCTTCGCCGAAAGCCTCGCCGATGCCGCCCGTCCGGCGGCGATGCGCTGGTTCCGCACCGGGCTTGCGGTCGAGGACAAGGCCGATGACTCGCCGGTGACCATGGCCGACCGCTCGGTCGAGCAGCTGATGCGGCAGATGATCAATGGCCGCTACCCCGGCCACGGCATCCTCGGCGAGGAGCACGGCCGCGAGGGCGTCGACCGCGACCTGGTCTGGGTGCTGGACCCGATCGACGGCACCCGCGCCTTCATTGCCGGCGTGCCCCTGTTCGGGTCGCTGATCGCCCTGGTCGAGAAGGGGAAGCCGCTGGTCGGGGTGATCGAGATGCCGGCGCTGGGCGAGCGCTTCGTCGGCCATGCCGGCCACCCGTCGCTGGCCGACAGCAAGCCCTGCCGCACCCGCGACTGCGGCGGGCTCGGCAACGCCATCCTCACCACCACCTCGCCGGAGGTGTTCTCGGGCGACACCATCAAGACCTTCGAGCGGCTGGCCGGGGCGGTGAAGCACCGCCGCTACGGCCTCGACTGCTACGGCTATGCCCTGGTCGCGCTGGGCTGCATCGACTTGGTGATGGAGCGCGGCTTGCAGCCCTATGACTACATGGCGCTGGTGCCGGTGATCGAGGGCGCCGGCGGCGTCATCACCGACTGGCAGGGGCAGCCGCTCGGCCTCGACTCCTCGGGCGAGGTCCTGGCCGCCGCCACCCCGGCGCTGCACCGGGCGGCGCTGGACGTGATCGGCCGCGGCTGATGCCGCACCTGTACTTCGCCGCGCCGCTATTCTCGGCTGCCGAGCTCGTCTTCAACGCGGTGCTGGCGGAGCGGATCGAGGCGCTGGGCTTCACCGTCTTCCTGCCGCAGCGCGACGGGGTCGAGAGCCGCCGCGAGCCCTGGGCGTCGATGCCGCCGGAGCAGCGGCGCCGCGCGATCTTCGAGATGGACCGCGACCAGGTCTTCGCCTGCGACGTGCTGCTGGTCGTGCTCGACGGGCGGGTGCCGGACGAGGGCGCGGCGCTGGAGCTCGGCATGGCCTATGCCCACCGCCAGCTGGCCAAGCCCGGGCGCCGGCTGGTCGGGCTGCACACCGATGCCCGCGCCGCCTTCCTCGGCGCCAAGCTGAACCCGATGCTGGCGATGCCGCTCGACGCCGTGTTCGACGATGCGGATGCGCTGCTGGGCTATCTCGCCGGCATTCGCTGACCGGCGCGGCCGCTGGGGCGGCTTCGCCCGCGTCTCACCCGCTTGGCGATCCTGAGTCCATCGAATGCTCACGATTGATAGACAACGTCGATCATTCGATCGGAAGTATCGATTTGAACAGAGCGCCTCGCCGGTCGCATCCTGTCCGTGGTGTCACGGTCCGATCCGGGCCAGGCCCCTAGATCTCCGCGAGACCAGACGGGCTCAGCCCTTCGCCATCCCGCCGGACCGCCCGGTGATCCCGCCGCGGCGGCGGATCGGACCGGCTCTTCTCCAAGGGAGGAGACTGGAATGGCCAAGATCGTTTGCGTTCTCTACGACGACCCGGTGACGGGCTACCCGACCTCCTATGCCCGCGACGGCCTGCCCAAGCTCGAGCGCTATCCCGGCGGCCAGACCCTGCCGACGCCGAAGGCGATCGACTTCGTCCCCGGCACGCTGCTGGGCAGCGTCTCGGGCGAGCTCGGCCTGCGGCGCTGGCTCGAATCCCTCGGCCACACCCTGGTCGTGACCTCGGACAAGGACGGCGCCGATTCCCGGCTGGACCGCGAGCTGCCGGACGCCGACATCGTGATCTCCCAGCCCTTCTGGCCGGCCTATCTGACGGCCGAGCGCATCGCCAAGGCGCCGAAGCTGAAGCTGGCCCTGACCGCCGGCATCGGCTCCGACCATGTCGACCTGCAGGCGGCGATCGACCGCGGCCTGACGGTCGCCGAGGTCACCTACTGCAACTCGATCAGCGTGGCCGAGCATGTGGTCATGATGATCCTCGGGCTGGTGCGCAACTACATCCCCTCCTACCAGTGGGTGGTGAAGGGAGGCTGGAACATCGCCGACTGCGCCGCCCGGTCCTACGACGTCGAGGGCATGCATGTCGGGACGGTGGCCGCCGGCCGCATCGGCCTCGCCGTGCTGCGCCGGCTGAAGCCCTTCGACGTGCATCTGCACTACACCGACCGGCACCGCCTGCCGGAGGCGGTGGAAACCGAGCTGAACCTGACGTGGCATCCGACGGCGGAGGACATGGTCAAGGTCTGCGACGTGGTCACCATCAACGCGCCGCTGCACCCGGAGACCGAGAACCTGTTCGACGCCGCGATGATCGCCAAGATGAAGCGCGGCGCCTATCTCGTGAACACCGCGCGCGGCAAGATCTGCAACCGCGACGCCGTCGCCGCGGCGCTGGAGAGCGGTCAGCTGGCGGGCTATGCCGGCGACGTCTGGTTCCCGCAGCCGGCCCCGGCCGACCATCCCTGGCGGACCATGCCGCATCACGGCATGACGCCGCACATCTCCGGCACGTCGCTGTCGGCCCAGGCGCGCTACGCCGCCGGCGTGCGCGAGATCCTGGAGTGCTGGTTCGAGGGCCGGGCCATCCGCGACGAGTACCTGATCGTCGACGGCGGCAAGCTGGCGGGCGCCGGCGCCCATTCCTACAGTGCCGGCAACGCCACCGGCGGATCGGGCGAGGCCGCCCGGTTCAAGAAGACAACCTGAGCCCCTGCGGCCGGCCGGTGCGGTCCGCATCGGCCGGTCCCCGGCGGTTTGACAGCCCAGGCCGGGGCGCGCGAAGGTTCCGCGCCATTGCCGCGAGGAGCCCGATGCGCATCACCCGGATCGCCGTCCACCAGGTCGACCTGCCGCTGCACGAGGGCAGCTACAGATGGTCGGGCGGCAATGCCGTCACCGTGTTCGACAGCACCCTGGTGCGGATCGACACCGATGCCGGCCTGACCGGCTGGGGCGAGGTCTGCCCGCTCGGGCCGGCCTATCTGCCGGCCTATGCGGCGGGCGCCCGCGCCGGGCTGCGCGAGCTGGCGCCGGGGCTGATCGGGCTCGACCCGCGTCAGCTCGGCGTGCTCGACCGTCATCTCGACCGGTCGATGCGCGGCCATCCCTATGTCAAGTCGGCGGTCGACATCGCCTGCTGGGACATCCTCGGCAAGGCCGCCGGCCTGCCGGTCGCGGAGTTGCTGGGCGGCCGCTATGGCGACGATTTCGCCCTCTATCGCGCCATCAGCCAGGAGAGCCCGGAGGCGATGGCCGCGCGGGTCGCGGAATACCGCGCCCAGGGCTACACCAAGTTCCAGCTCAAGGTCGGCGGCGATGCCGACACCGACATCGCCCGCATCCACGCCGTGGCCGCGACGCTGCAGCCGGGCGACGTGCTGATCGCCGACGCCAACACCGGCTGGCTGATGCACCAGGCGGCGCGGGTGGTCGACGCCGTGCGCGATGTCGACGTCTATATCGAGCAGCCCTGCCGCAGCTACGAGGAGTGCCTGACGATCCGCCGCCGCACCGCCCGGCCCTTCGTGCTGGACGAGGTGATCGACGGCCTGCCGGCGGTGCTGCGCGGCGTGGCCGACGGCGCCATGGACGTGATCAACCTGAAGATCTCCAAGGTCGGCGGCCTGACCAAGGCGCGGCAGATCCGTGACCTCTGCGCTGCGCTCGGCATTGCCATGACCATCGAGGACACCTGGGGCGGCGACGTCGCGACTGCGGCGATCGCCCATCTCGCCCATTCGACCCCGCCGGAGCTGCTGTTCTCGGCGACCGACTTCAACTCCTACGTCACCGTCTCGACCGCGCCCGACGCGCCGCGCCGCAAGCATGGCCGGATGGCCGCCGGCACCGCCCCTGGCCTGGGCGTGACCCCGGACCCGGCAGTGATCGGCGACCCGGTCTTCGTGGTGGGGTCGTAAGGCACCTTCCCGCGAGCGAAACCTTTCAGAATTCCAGACGCCGTCATGGCGAGCCCCGCCGGGGTGTGGCCATCCAGCAGGCACCGGCCCGACGTTGCGATGCGGTTCGATCGGAGCGCGATTCCGCTTGAAGCGCCTCTGGTAACGGACAGGACACAGTCCGATTGCCTCTCCCGCTTGCGGGACCTTTTCAAAACACCGCCGTTTGGGCCGGCCTATCCTTTTCATCCTCCCCCTCCCCTTGCGGGAGGGGGCAGGGGGAGGGGTTTGGCGCCGCTGGAATTGATGTCGAGCGTCACCACCGGCCCCGCAGAAATCCTGGCCGATTCCACGCCGGCTCCCGTCGTCGACACCCCCTCCCCCTACCCCCTCCCGCGGGGGGAGGGGGAGAGTGGAAAGCACGCGTCGGCTCAGGTGATCGAATTCTGAAAGGGTCTCGCCACGCGGGAGAGGTCGGAGACGCGAAGCGGCTCCGGGTGAGGGGGAGTTTGTCGAGGCCGGGACCAGCCCTCACCCGGTCTCGTTGCGCGAGCCCGACCTCTCCCGCGTCCGGCGGGAGAGGCAATGCAGGGACGTCGACGCCGCGCTGCTTCCAAGCGATTGCCCTGAGATAGGTGGGCGATTCCGCTTGACTGCATGTTCCTATTTTGTTCTGATATAGGCATGGTCGATGCCAACCCAGCCGGGACTCCCTCCGCCGCTTCGCCGTCCACGGACGAGCGGTGGAGGGGCAAAAATTATTCTGCGCGATCCGGTGGCAATTAACCTGCGGCAACTCACTTAAAATTCATTCTTGATCAACCGGTTAAGCGGGGCGCAACTGCTGGACAGGCTGCGTCCCCGTTGCGTTTAGGGAAGGCTGCAAAATCAATGGGTTAATGACCGACAGCAAGTTGACGAGGCTCATTGCGCGCCGATTGCGCCCCGATTGCGCCCCTCCCCCAACGGCTTCAGATGATCGAGCTGTCTTCCCACCATGGGGGGTCTGCGATGTCGGAGTCATCAAGATGGTACTCGATTAGGAGCGCCTTATAGATATCCTTCTCCGATGTAATCTTCGCTCGCTCCCATGCCTTCTTCGAGGCAACAATCTTGTCATACTGGGATTTCACATAGGCATGCAGGCTAGTAAGATCGTGTTTGCTGGTCAGATCTATGGTGAGTTGTGGATTATCGAGTTCGGTCAACCACCTGGCGGCAAGGCATATTGATATCCAAAGACATTCGTTGTCTAAGTCACTGGAGCGCTTGCTGATTCCTATGTCATCAACCGCGCTCTGATCACCTTTTCCTGTCAATATCCAGTCTATCGACGTCTCTCCACCAGCAAGCATAGCAATATACTTCACGGGGATTGAGCCGCGTCGTCTCCAGGAGGCAATCGTCGGCCGAGGCACTCCAAGAGCATATGCCAGGTCTTGATCCGTCTCGATGCCCAGGACGGACTTCGCTCTCTTGAGCGCGCCTTCGACGTCCATATGTTTCATAAAGCAACCTTCGGCGTTGACATGTTTCAAAACGCAACGCATGGTGCGTTTGGAAACACCGCACTATGGGCTTTGGGACCACAAATGCAAGAGTTCCCCCCGGACTTGTATAGGGCTGTGAGGGCAGGCTTCATTGCCAGCGGCACATCGCTCCACAAATGGTGTAAGGAAAAAGGAGTAGCTCGCCAGTACATAGAGAAAGTTCTTAACGGAAAAACCAATGGGCCGAGGGCCAATAGTTTGCGTGAAGAGGTCTGCTCCGCTGCCGGATACAGACCGTGACGCCGGCTCAGATTTGGATAGGTAGCAGAGAGTTTGCCGATTGTGCCGCTATAAACGTTAGCAAAGCGAGACTATCTCTCGCCAGGGCATGCAACGAGGCGAAGGTTTGGCGTGGCCATTTGCTGTTGGTTCGCACGGCGGCGGGTCGTGGGGGTGCCGCCGGACTCCAATATGAAGTTCGGCTAGATAGCCTGCCAGCCGCGGTGCAGACGCGCTGGTTGGCCCTGCGAGAAGAGGCTGGCGATTGCGCGTCGTTCACTCATAGCCGTCCTCTATCCGATTCGGGCCATACCGCGTGGTCTTGGCGCCTGCCAATCATCCGTCCGGCACTAGCGCATCCCGCCGGCTCCAAAGGCCGAAGCGCGGCGATCCGTGCGATCGTTGAAGCCGAGCACGTCGACAGCGACGGCTGCCTGCGGGGATTTAGCGAGAACACCATCCGGGAGTGGCTGCGCCGGTACGAGACGCGCGGCGTCGGCGGGCTAAACCGCAAAGGCCGGGCCGATCGTGGCAAGTCGCGCACCGCAGTCTCGCGTGAATGGGATCGAGCGACCGACGGGGCCGGGCTCGGCGTGGAGAATCAGACACAGATTGTCGAGGCCGTACGGCGCCATGTCCGTTCGCTGTGGGCCGGCCCGGCGACCTTCGCCGGATGGCGTCGAATCGCGAAGCTGGCCTCTGACCGACTATACGATCTGACCGTCGCCGCGCTCGGAACCGACCATCCGGCGGCAACTCCGGGAGTGTGCCGGGTCCCGAGGGAGTTCGTCGAACGGGAGCGGCATTACCGCGTGGTCGGGGTTCATGGTCGCGACCGGAAGGCCTTCGACGATGACCAGCGCCCCCGCATCAGCCGCGCCGTCGATCATATGCGGCCGATGCAACAGGTGATCGGCGACGTCCACCCTGCCGACATCTACTACACCCGCGCGGACGGCAGCACGGCCACCGCCAAGCTGATCGCGTGGCTGGACGTCGCCAACCACCGCCTCCGGGTGCTCCCCGTGTTCCTGGAGAAGGGCGAAGGCGTGCGCCAGGAGCACGTCATCCAATCCTTCATCGAGATGGCAGGCGATACCCTCTGGGGCATGCCCTCCGGGCTCTATCTCGACAACGGCAGCGAGTACGATTGGACCGGCTTCGTCGAGGACGCCCTCAAGCTGACGGGCATGCGCATTGACTTCTCCGGCCAGACCGCCGACGCAGGTGGTTCGCCGGTGACGCGCGCTCAACCTTACAACGCAGCGGCGAAGGGCGTCCTGGAAGGAGCCTTCTCCAACCTGGAACAGCGCTTCCTGTCGATGGTCTCAGGCTGGGTCGGCGGCGACCGGATGCGGAAGAAGACGGCACATGTCGGCAAGCCGCCGGCACCGTTCCCCGGCAGCCCGGCGGCGCTGGCGGAGACGATCCGGGATGCCGTGGCCGCATACAACGCGACCGAACAGCGGGGGCGGCTGGCCGGCCGGTCGCCGGACCAGGTCTTCGCTGCGCATGTCGAGGACGGATGGGGCCGCACCGACATAGCCGAGGCCGATCTCCTGGCAGCCTTCTGCCGCAAGGAGATCCGGGTGGTCGCCAAGGGCGCCATCTCCTTCAACGGCCGCTCCTACTACGACGATGCCCTGGCTCGCCTGCCGGCCGGCAGCCGGGTCGAGATCGGCATCCCCAAATGGCCTGGCGCCGGCAGGATTGCGGTGTGGGATGCGCGCGGAACCTTCCTCTGCGCGGCGGCTCCGGACGTGCCCTATGCCCATGACGATCGTTCCGGCGCGGTCGAGGCCGGCCGACGCAGGAAGGTGGCGCAGGCTCGCGTCGCCGAGCTGCGCCGCGACATCGTCCCGATCGACGGCGTGGCGCTTCTACGGGACGAGGCTGCGCGCGCGGCCTCGGCGTTGGTGCCGGAACGTTCCGGCGTGATCCGGTTCGATCACAACCAGACCAAGGCCGGCAAGGCACTCGCCGAGACGCCAGCCGCGCGGCGGAACCGCGAAGCCGAGGCCGAGCGCTCCTATCGGCACGAGATCGCCGAGACACTTCAGAAACTCGTGGGGGCCGGCGGTGGCAGCCGCTGACCCCCACGCAGCCGGCAGGGCCGGCACTTCTCCAACGGAAGGGATGGAGGCAGGAAAGGTGACAGACGTTATCCCGTTGTTCAACCAGGGATCCCCAGACGGATTTTGCGAAACCCCGACCGCGGCGACGATCATCAACGCGGCCCGCTATTGCCTCGTCAATCAGCGGATGGGGCTGGTCGTCGGCGAGCCCGGCATCGGCAAGACGACGGCGCTGCGCCACTTCACCCAAAGCACGATGGGTGTCCACTTCGTGACCATCAACCCCACGCTGCGAACGCTGCACGCCGCCTTAAGCCATATCGCGCAGGAGATCGGCTGCTATCCCGGCGGCCGGGCGCGGGAGACTTACGAGATCCTGGAGCGAGGGCTGGGCAGGCGACATGGCCGGCTCGTCATCCTGGACGAGGCGCAGCACCTGTCGGACGAGGCGCTGGAGGCGCTGCGCTGCATCCATGACGAGACCCGAGCCGGCGTTCTCCTTTGCGGCAACGCGTACTTCCGGACCCGGTTCAACAACGAACGGCGCGGCTTCGGTCAAATCACGTCCCGCCTCGGCATCCGCATTGTCCTGGAGCATCCGGACGCCGCCGATGTGGACAGCATCTGCGCCCAACGGGAGGTGCACGACCCGGCGGCCCGCTCCTTCCTCGTGACGCAGTCCCGGACGGTTGGCGCGCTTCGCCTGGTCGACAGTCTGATCGAGATGGCGGCGAAGTTGGCGGGGTCGGCCGGGGCGATCCGGGTCAAGCACCTCAAGGATGGTCTGCGAATGCTTGGAGGCGAGGCATGACCGACGCTCCCTTCATGATCAACGGATCGCGGTTCTCCAACCCGACGGAGGCGTTGGAAACCGCGGCCCGTGTGGCGCGGACGCTGTCATACCTGCCGCAGGCCATGTCCGACGGTGTCGATGGGAGGGCGGCCGAGGGTCTCGAACACCTGTTGAACGGCCTCACCTGCATGCTGGAGGGGCTGGAGCCGGTCGTCCGGGATCGCATCGAAGAACCCTTCCGCAAGGGCCGGATGGAAGGGATGCGGTTCGCCGGCGCCGAATACGAGCGAGGCGTCCGCGAGGGGCAAGAGGCAGTTCGGGCGACGTCGAGGGGACGACAGTCCGGCTCGGCCGACCTTCGGCACATAAGCAGGGAACAGGACCAGCACGGGACGGAGGCTCCTCATGCCGCTGTCGCGTGAGCAGATCGCCTTGATCCATGTCGCCAAGGATCGCGTCGCCATGGCCGAGGATGACTACCGTGCCCTGTTGCGCCGAGTCGGTGGTGTCGAGAGCAGCCGCCACCTTGATGCTGCCGGCTTCACCGCCGTGATGAAGGCGTTCGAGCGCTGCGGCTTCCAGAGCGACGCCGCGCGGAAGGCGTTCGGCAACCGCACCGGCATGGCCTCGGCCGGCCAGGTCCAGCTGATCCGCAAGCTGTGGCAGGACTTCGCGGGGGCGGAGGCGGCCGACAAGAGCCTTGGCGTGTGGCTCGACCGCAAGTTCAAGGTGAGTTCGATCCGCTTCGTCACCGCCGCAGCCGCACCCAGGGTGATCGCAGCCCTCACGGCAATGGCCCAGCGTCGCCAGCCAACGTAAGGCGCCTATCACATCTCGTTCTCACGACGGCCCCTGAACGGGGCCGTTCTTATGTCGGGAATCGGCCGGGAACCCGCCCCCCGGCCTGCCTCGCGACTTTCGGGTGCACGGGCGGGCG
This sequence comes from Inquilinus sp. OTU3971, assembly GCF_038440215.1. Lineage (NCBI taxonomy): Bacteria > Pseudomonadati > Pseudomonadota > Alphaproteobacteria > Rhodospirillales > Rhodospirillaceae > Inquilinus > Inquilinus sp. OTU3971. Next base: position 61,235 of record NZ_JASATH010000005.1, read on the forward strand.
GCCCGATCGCGACGACTGACCAGGCACCCGTCCCCTGATCGACCCCACGCCTTAACGACGCCGGACGGTGCGGCTCAGTCGTGGCAGCCACTGGCCATATAGCGCTGGATTGGGCCGGAGAGAAGGTCGCCCGACCCGCGGTGGATCGGGCGACCAAGGGGCGAAGAGTCCCTAATCACGTCACCTCAGCTTCGGTCACGCAATCAAATCTGAATATAAACTCTCAGGCCCGACAATCCCGAAACCCGTTCGGCATCTGGCCCAACTGTTGGGTCAATTATCTATCGCCACTCTCCCCCAAACTGTTGGGACAAAATCTGAGAGAGGGTGCGATCTTTCATGAATGAAGACGGCAATACTAGTCGCCCCAGATACTTCGGCGCAGTCTACATGCCGCTGATCGAAGCGGGATTTAGGGCCGAAGCCGAACGACTGGCCCAGAAATGGGGTGGCCTGAAGCGCTACGTCCCCGGCGTGGACCACCTGCGTCCGACATCTCCGCTCGCCAGGCTGATCGGATATGAGGCCGCGCGCGTCCTCGCCGAAGCCTTCGGCCCGTCGCACCTCTACTTCGCACGCGGTGCTGACCGAGGCCATCTCAAGGCGCGGATCGTTCACGCCCTGGACAGAGGCTTACGCCCACGCGAGATCGCCCAGGAGACCGGCGCATCTGAGGAGTGGGTGCGTCGCGTCCGCGCCACGATCGGAATGGAGCCGTTCACACGCTGGGACGCTGCCGCCCATGGATGAGCGGCCGATCACGCCGGAATGGTTCCCGGGCATCCTGTACGAGCTTGCGCGTGCCGGCTTCGTGCAAGAGGCGGCGGCCCTCTCCGAAGCCAGGGGCGGCCGGACGATCGATATCCCTCTCCGCGATCGGCTGACCGACGCCAGCGCGTTGACGCGGCTGATCGGGCTGCCGGCGGCCCAAGCCGTCTCCCAACGTTGGGGCGGCACTCGCCAGTATGTGCCGCTCCGCGGCGGTGTCGGTTCGAAGATGCGCAACATCCTCGCGCATCCGGGTGGAACCGCCGAATGCGCGAGGGACCTGCAGACGTCGGAGCAATGGGTCCGTAGTGTCCGCAATCAGGGCGGGTCGAAGCGTTGGCGGCCCGGCGATGGCGAGGCTTACCGTCCGGCGTCGCCGCTAACGGGGGGCTAACGGGGACAGGACGGCCGAACACCGGCCGGGCGCGGGGATGGGTGCCGCAGGCTTCCCGAGAGCACCCCTCGGCCGTCCCACGAAATCACACTCGCCGGGCATGGCCCGGCTCACATGGAGAGAAGACATGGTAGATGACATCCGCCCGAGCGGAGATCTGATCACGGATTCCGGCGCGCGGGACGAGATCCGCGCCATACTGAAACGGCGGCGCGTCGTCGAGGCGCAGCGGGCTGAGGCGAAGGACCATATCGGCCTGGTCGACCGGCGCCTGGAGGAACTGGCGGCGATGGTTGCAGCGGCGGAAGCCGGCAAGCTCCCACTGCGCGACCCACGGCCGGCCGGTCGACTTGCGTCGCTGCTCAGCGGCACGGCGGCTGGCCCTGACCCTGCCGAGGTTCAGCGCCGGCGCGATCACAATACTGTCCAGCAGGCTCTGATTGACGACGCCCGGCAGGATATCGCCCTGCTGGAGGAGGAACGGCGGCGTGCGCAGAGCGAGCGCGACGACGCCGAGCGACGCATCGCAACCGTCAACGGCGAGTTGCACGCAGTGGTCGCGGACGCGCTCTTCATCGCGTTCCAGCACGAGGCCTTGGCCATGGTCGAGCGGCGCCTGCGCCCGCTGCGTCTGTTGAAGCGTCGGTTGCCCGGGCGACCCCTGCTGATGGAGCGGCTGTCTCATGTGGAGATCAGCTGGCGCGAGACGCGGCCGAGCCCAGTCGAGGGAGCATCCGATCGTTCCGTCACACGCACAATCTGGCCGGCCAATGGAGCAGACGACAGCGAAACCGCGGAGGAATTCCTGTCCCGGATTGCGACAGAGATCGACGCCAAGGGTGGGGCGAAGCGGACCAAATCCGTCGACGACGGGCCGGGACAGTAGGAAAAGGGCTCGGCCCTGGCGCTGAAGATTTCCGAGGCGGACGCCGGCAGCACTATCGCGGCGGAGAGGCGGCGAGAATGTTCGCCGCCTGCTTCATCTGGCTCCCAAAGCGGTCGTGGCCGCACGTGGCTCGGCCCGGACGGTCGCCGGGCCTGCTGGCTTCTCTGGAGCGGACATCTCCGGCGATCCAATCCTTCCGGGGAGCGGACACGGCACACGGAACGATCGGACTGTCATCAATCCCAATCTTGCGGCCCATGTGCGAGTGTCAGGGGAAGGCTGCACCGCGGCGGCTTTGCGCGTGATCCGACCGGTCAGACCGGCCGAGACGGGTGGAAAGCGGTTATGTCGCCCCAACTGGCTCAATAACGGAGATGCGCCATAAGCGGTCACCATGCTGCCGACCAATAGCAAACATCACTCGAAACCGCGGAACCCGGCCCGCTCCGACTGAGCCGGCCCGATGACGTTGACGCGATAGCGGTCATTGTCCCGAACCTGAAAGCGGACGTGGCCGGCCCATCAGATAGCTCAATCCTCAGCAAAGCCGCCTGTACGATTCAGCACACCGGCCGGGCCGCCCGCAGAACCGAACTCCAAAGTCAGCCCGAATCTGCAAGGATCTAAGGCCACGACATATTGAAACATATCAACGGCGCGCTTTAGCTTCTTAGATATAAACCATGTCAGCGTAGTCCTTCATTGAGCCAATGGACAGGAACATCGGTTCGAGGTTTGTCGAGAGGTGGCGGGGCCGGAAGGCGACTCGAACTTCTTTTTGATACGCGTAGCCGAAATGCTTCGCCATTTCGGGGACATTAAATTTCGTGTAGTCGCGATATGGATCGTAATATGTCACCTTTCCTTCCATCGGAACCCAATCTGGAAAGCGCGCCAGAAAGGTCGAAATCAGGCGCTGCTTGAAAATGACCGGGTCCTTAATAATAATCGCAGCGTCGGAGTTGAAGTCTGTCGGCATGCGATAGTGTATGGCCTCGCACAAGCTGAAAAGATAGTAATCATTGAATACGAGTGGAAGCACTATATCATCATCATTGAATTCTACACGCTTTCCCTGAATTTGAATGTGGGTCATTCCTTTGAGCCGTTCTCTGTATGTAGGTATAAAGAATGTCCGGCTCGTTTCGTCATCCCTAACAGCGTTGAGAAACCCTGCGTCGTTGTAAAGACCAGCATTGGCGAGACGAAGCTCGCCGCTCCGGAGCATCGGCTCAAGGAACTGACGTTTTCCGTATTTGACAAGAATTGGCGTGGTCGGAGGCCTGTATCCTTCAAACATGGTGACGCCGATCGGCGTTCCGTTCTCAAAATACCTAAAAATTGGCTCTCGGGCGGTCTCGATCAGCTCCGCCGGAGGCCCCCCCGAACGGAACCCGTACTCCTCCAGCATGTGCGTGAAGACTTGCATATACTCGTCTGTCTCGGTGAGCGGAACGGGGCATACCTTGCCGTCCGGCCCCAACTCGGTCACGTTCATGAAAATATTGCGGAAACGCTCGGCCACGCGATCATCGGGCGCGCCGATCAAATATGGATAAGCCAGATAGGTGTGGCGCCACACCTCGTGGCGCCTCAAGCGGTTTCGCTGCTCGGACTTGTGTTCATAGTACCACCGACGCTGATCGATGCCTTGCAGCCGCTGACGGATCTGATCGAGACCGACCTTCACGATCTGTGAACTACCGTGGTTGCGGTCGAACAAAAAAGAACATTCCCCAAAGTCTCGATCCGATCAGTGAAGGCCTGTGTCGCCGACAACTCGTTGCAAACCCAACGCTTGTACAAGTATGGCCGGCGAAGTCGAATTGGTCCAGTGTGGGCATGGCTGCGCGCCAATCAGGATCTGATTGTGCTGTTCCCGCATTAGGTCCGCTTTCAGACGCGAACAAGCCAACGGGAACGGCGGGTCCAGAGGATCTTTGGGGTTTCTGAAAGGGTCTCTAGCGGAGACCGAACGGCCTGTCAGGCAATGACCGGTTGCGGGCTCGCTGGTCGACGGGAAAAGTCCGCTCCAAAGAGGCCAGAAAGGCCTTCGATCGTCAGCAAGGGGACTAAGCGGTCATTCCCCTGCCCCGGCTCGAACTTCGGTAACGGGTCGAATCGGGTCAGATCCGCTTTCCGGAGCCGAGTGCGACGGCCGCTTTTGGGCGCCGGTCTGTCGCCCTGGCTGTCCGAGAAGGGCGGAAAGCAGCCAGTTGTCAACGACGATCTGCTGGCTGGTGCGGGACAGAACACGCTCGCAGCTACACCGGACATCGCGCCTTTAATACGGTATAGTTAATCGGGCCGCATGTGGCGTTAATCCCCCGCCCGTGGCACGACTGCCATCAGCGTGGCATCTAGGCGTCATGGGAAGCTATTGCGCGATCACCTTCGACAGCATGGAAATCTGCATCTCGAAGTCCGTCGTTCCTGACGACTTTGCGGCGCTGTTTCAGGAGTCCGATCGCGACCCGCAGCGGCCGGGTGACGAGCAAGGCGAGGACGAGGTCGATCGCCCACGCCACCGCTACACGGCTTCGCGCGAAGCGATCCTGCGACGGCTGTCACTTTTGGGCGCGACGCGCGAAGCAGCCGAAGAGACATTCGATCGTTGGCTCAAGGAGGAACGCGAGCGCTGGGCGGACCATGCTAGCGACTGGGGCGAGGAGATCGGCCAGGCCATCCAGCAGCTGAGCTTCGAAGAGTGGTGTCGCCGCGTACCGGTGGTCCTGGCCACGCGCTACGCAAAGGATGCACTCGATCGCAGTCCGTTGGATGAGATCGACCGGCAACTCAGAGATCTCAATGGAGAATGGCTCTGGCTCAATGACTACGGGTCGCTACTGTCGTTGAGGGCCTTGCTGGACGCCTGCGAGGATGTCCAGGTAATCACGCTCGATATGACCGACCTCGTTGAGGGTGGGTACTACGAAGGCGAACGCCCCTTGGACACGGAGGCTCGGCTCAATGTCTTCACGGCTTACAACCCACTGACTCCGACTTTGATCCTGGCCGAAGGCAGCACTGACATCGCCGTCCTGCGCGATTCTCTGCCGGTGCTGCACCCGGAGCTGACCGATTACTTTTCCTTCTTCAACCACGCCGAGCTCAGTGTCGACGGCGGAGCCGGCTTCTTGGTGAAGTTCTTGAAGGCCTTCGCCGCTGCCAACATCACGACGCGAATGGTCGCCGTATTTGACAATGATGCAACCGGTTGGCAGCACTTCAGGCAGGTCAACGCTCTAGCGCTTCCCCCGAACATTATCGTGACCTGCTTGCCTGTATGTGAGATCGCCAAGCGATATCCAACCATCGGGCCGCAGGGTTTCCACGAAATGGATGTGAATGGCTTGGCGGCGGGAATCGAGATGTACCTGGGCAAAACGGCGCTGACGAAAAATGGCCAACTGAGGCCCGTTCGCTGGGGGGCCTATGTTGAAGGCATCGACGCCTATCAGGGCGAAGTCGAAGGCAAGAGAGAGGTGTTGAAAGCGTTTCAAGCGCAGATCACCACTTTTGACAGGGCCGGCGCTGCGCGCGACGAGTTCGCCGATCTCTCACGTGTCTGGGAGCATCTGATCGATCTTGTGGAGGGGGCGGCTGAAACGTCACACCTCCGCGACTGGGCTCGGCTCCAACGCGAGTTCTGAGGGGCTGTGATAAAAGAGCCGACACTTCCAACTTCGCCTTGGGAAACATACCTGCTGGTCGGGGGCATCAGATGGAACTGCGGCAGAGGGGCCGAATCGAGCTATTTCCGCTCTCGGGTTCCCTGCGCGATGACCGCTTCTCGGCCTTTGCGGCCGACCTTCTCCGGCTCGGGTGCGCCAACGCGGTCATCCAGTCGCGCCCCGACAGCGGACATCGACATCTACCAAGCGGATATAGATTCAGCACTTTCCGGCCGATGCGGCCCGGCTAGCACGCGTGTAACCGGGCGTTTCAACCAGCTCCTCGAAGCGGACATGGCCGGACAGGGCCATTTGGGGATGCTGGCTGCCAACTATTAAAACCGCGCCGTCTACATAAGAAGCTTTACTCAAACCACTTCTGCGAACGTTCATTCAGGCGGCGACCTGGATAAAAACCCGGTATAGACATATTGGCAAGTTCGAGAACGTTCCTTCTGAGCGGAATTCCCACTCTATCGCCGTCCACTTGTGTCAGGGTGGCCGCGGTGAAGGCAAGATCAGCCGTAAGTGTTGGGGGAGCGACGCCAATGAGCGAATACGAGGCTTTCCAGGCTTTCTTGCTCAACTGATATGGGCCAAACGTAAAGGCTTGTATAGTTCCACTCCAGTCTGCATTTCTATCGCGCGAGTTCAGTATGACTATCGAGCCGGCTGGCCTGCCAATTGGAGGCGGAGCCATACCTGTGACCGAAATCTCCGAATCGTCACCGTGTCGGCGAAGCTTCATCGTCAATCTCATATCGGAGCCAACGGAGTAATTTATCACCATAGTATGTTGCCTGTCGTGAGCAAGTTCTGCTCGCATCACAATTTCTCGCCCTTGCACGGGAGAAAATATTAAATAATCATTCGTCTTATTATAATGAAGCGAGCCGAACTCGGGTGCATCAAAAAGAAACATCTTAGGATTGGCACCGCCTAGTGACCCCAGGTCAGGCATAAATTTAATAAAAATGTGACCGTCTGCACCCGCACCCAACCCAAATACGGTAAGCTCTTGGGCGGGTTCATGCAGGGGTGTTATTAGCGCAATTGCGGCTTCGCGAAGACTTCTTGCATGAATTTTAGCTCTGTCCGCGTCGAATAGGAAGGGCAGATCCTCAGACAAGACGAACGCATCTGCCTCTCCGGCGGCAGCCGCAAGATGCCCATCATGTGCTCTGATGCCTCTGAATTCTCCAGCACCGGAATGTATAAGAACGCCGGACTGTTCTACAAATGCATCGACCAGGGGACTCAGATTCTTGCGGGTTAATTTGGTCAATCGGGCGCGCACTTCCTCCAAGGCCTGCTTGCTGGTGTGTAACGAGCAGCCCCGATTGATCACCTCAGAGAGAACAAACTTTCCGAGACTGTCCGCCATTAATATAGTGTCTAATATAACGTTTGCATCGAGAAGGGCGCGTAGCGGCAATCCGTCGAGCGGTCGGAATAACCAGTTCTCTGGAGAATAATCGCCGAAGTAGCGCAAGGGAACAACTATCACCGGTGGAGAACGCAGTCTACGACCTGACAAGGCGATTCACAAGACTGAACCAGGGTCGATTGCATCTTTGACTTAGAACCGCCCGGCTCGGGCGACCACCAACGATGACGGCCGAGTGTGGTCACCACCGTCAGTGTCAGAGCAGATCGCCGATGGGTACATTCTTCAGTGGCATGCTGAGCGGCGACACCGAACAGCAGACGAACTCGAATATGGCAACTGGCGTGTTGCGCGGTTTCGGCGCCTATGTCGGAGAGGACTAGCTGGTACCCGTGCCCGATGGCTATCCGGGCTATTCTCCTGGTGAGCATTCCGGCCGAGCGAGTTAGGTTGGCGTATGCGGTTTCTAGCTAACGGCCCCTCGATCCCCGATGATCTCCTGATCGCGCGCGACGCCGGCGATGTGATCTTCTTCTGCGGCGCGGGAGTGTCGCGGCATCGCGCCGGTCTCCCTGATTTCCTCAAGCTTGGGGGTGACGTGATCGGCTTGCTCGGCGCCGGCCAAAGGAGCCTGGCGCGCAAGCTGTTCCAGCGCATCCGGGAGATTGGTCCAATGGATGGTGTCGGTGGACTCGTCGCCACCGATCAGATTTTCAGCCTGCTCGAACGCGAGTTCGAGCAGAAGGATATCCAGGAGAAGGTTGCACGGGCCATACGCCCCGCCGACGGGGTCGACCTGAGCGCCCATCGCACCCTCATCGACCTGTCGCGCGGCCGAGACGGCACGGTACGGCTGATCACGACCAATTTCGACCGACTGTTCGAGCAATGTGCCGACGGTGTCGCCTCCTCGGGGCCACCGATGCTGCCCGATCCGCGCAGCGCATCCTTCGGGGGAATCATTCACCTCCATGGCCGCGTTAACGCCGACTATACAGGACCGGGCGACGAGGAGTTCATCGTCTCGAGAGCGGACTTTGGTCGCGCCTATCTATCGAATGGCTGGGCGACACGGTTCATGCAATCGCTGCTTGATCGCTTTCAGATCGTCTTCGTCGGCTACGCCGCCGACGATCCGCCCGTTCAGTACCTGCTCGAGGCACTCAACCTGCACGCCGGCAATCGCAGCCGTCTGTTCGCATTTCAGCCTGGCAACAACATGGACGCCGCGGCGCTCTGGGAGCACCGCGGCGTCCGCGCGATCTCGTTCGACAACAGTCACGGTTTCGATCCGCTTTGGGACAGCCTCGCCGCGTGGGCCGAACGCGCGCGCGACGTGGACGGCTGGTACGCCAATCTGCTTGCGACCGCGGCCGTCGGCCCAGCCAACCTCGATCCCCATGTGCGCGGACAGATCGCCCACGTTCTCTCCACCCGCGAAGGTGCCAGGCGCGCCAGCATCGCCGATACGCCGCTGCCTGCCTCGTGGCTGCTCGTGCTCGATGCGCGTCAACGCTTTGGGAAGCCCGGCCTGGTCGATCCTTATGGTGAGTCGACCGAGCGCATCGATCCCTATGCAAGCCTTTCGCTCGACTTCGACACGCCGCCGCAGCCTGACGAAGGCGTTGAAGATGCCTTGCGCGATCGTGCGATCCCCGATGGCTCGTGGGAGGTTTTCGGTCCGACGCAATTCGATCAGGATGACGCGCAACATCCGAGCTTCGGCGACTTTTGCGGCGACCGTGCCGCAAGCAGTGGCGTGTTGACTTCGCGGCTCAAAGACCTCGGCATCTGGTTTCAGCGTATTGCCCACCAGCCCATGGCGCTCTGATGGGCAGCCGGTCGCGGGCCGCTCCATCCACATATCGTCGATATGATCAGCTTCTGGCTTCGCCAGGATCCTGATCGCTGGCCCGACGATATCCGACGCGGTTGGCGCTTCCTGGTCGCGAGTTGGTCCGACCGCCGTGTCGAACCCGGCCAGGGCTTCTTCGATCTCACTCATCGTGTCCAGCGTGAAGGGTGGTCTGAGGCTAGAGTAAGGGAATATGCTGATCTCTTCCGTCCGCAACTCAAGGTCGAGCGCAAGTTTGGCCTCCGGCATCCCTTGTCGTGGATCGACACCGACCGTCCCAATCCGTTGCTATCCTTGGACGTCGACTATCCGCACCCCTACGGCTTACTGACCATCCCCGATGAGCATCTCGCCTATGCCGTCAGCCGCTTCCGCGAAAACCTCGACCTCGCGCGCTCGCTCGAAGCAGAGATCTCTGGCAACGACCAGATCTTCATGCAAACGACGCGCGCCGGCGACGGGGCCCCGCCCATAACCTACGATAGCTTTGGAATAACTGGCCCGATCGCGCTGTTCCAGCAGCTTATGGATCGGCTTGTCGAGGTCGCGCCGGAAGCCGCGCGGGCCGAAGCCGCACGCTGGCCCGCGCATGATCGCCATATTTTTGCGAGACTGCGAATCTGGGCGGCCGGATCGAAGTTCACATCACCGGCCGAAGCCGCGGACATGCTGCTGGGCTTCCCCGACGACGTCTTCTGGGGATCGAAGCAGCAACGCGATCTGCTTTACGTGATGCGTGACCGTTGGAACGACTTTTCGGACGCGGATCGCGCCCGTTTCGAAGAGCGGCTTCGTACAACCTCGTTTCCCTGGCCAGAGAGCACCCGAGGCGGCAAGGCACGTGCCGAAGCGCATTCCCGCCTCGACCGCCTGCATTGGCTGACCGGCCAGGGCGTGGGATTCTCGTTCGATGTCGACACCGAGATGGCGGCGCTCAGGTCGGTCGCTGAGGACTGGAACGAGCGATCGGGTCGGGAAGCCGCGGCTTCTGACGCACCCGTCGTTCGCAGCATTGATACCGACGCCGATCCGAGCGCGCTGGAGCACGGAGCGGTCAGCGAGATTCTGGACCGAGCGCGCCAAGCCGGACAACCGGACCTCTTCGACTTCGTCGAGCATCGTCCCTTCGCCGGTCTCTCGGAGGCGAAGCCGGCCCGCGCGCTCGCCGCGCTTGGCCAGGCGGCGCGAAACGGTGATGTGCCGGTCTCCTTCTGGTCCGCCTTCCTCTATGCCGAGAAGCGGAAAACCGACCGGCCGCGTCTCGTGCGTGCGATCGCCGCGCGCCTCGCATCGTTATCGCCCCATGCACTTACCTCCATCGCCTATCCGGTAGCCGAGTGGCTGCAAGGTCTCGGCGATCGTGTCTACGGCGAACTCGCTCCGTTGCTCGACTTCGTGTGGGGACCACTCCTCGCGGCGCTGCCGCTCCGCGAGGAGAACCGGAAGCACCATGTCGATAGCAGCTGGACGAACGATGCGCTCAACGCCCCTGTCGGGAAGCTTGCCGATCTGCTGATGAAGGATCCCACTACCAAGGGGCGCGAGCTTGGTGAAGGATTTCCCGCGGCCTGGACGGCAAAGCAGGAACAGCTCTTGGCGCTGCCCGGCGACATGCGGCGGCATGCGCTGGTCATGCTCGGATTCCAGATCAGTTGGCTCTTCGCCTACGCGCCGCAATGGACCGAGCTGCATCTTCTGTCGGTCGTTACGGACGAAGGTGACGATGGGGATGCGCTGTGGGACGGGATCCTATGGGCGGCGCGAGTGCCGAGCCGGCCATTGTACGAGTTGCTCAAGCCCGGCCTGGTCGCGCGCGCGATGTCGCCGGTGCGGCGACGTGCCGAAGCCAACGTCATCGGGGGCTTCCTGCTCGCTGGCTGGGGCGGCGATCCCAATGCCGATCCGCCGGAGCAACTGGTCACCAGCTCCGAGCTGCGCGAGATTCTGGTCGAAAGCGACGATGATCTGCGTTCCCAGATTCTTTGGCACCTCGAACATTGGTCGGCGGAAGCCAATGGAAAGTGGCGGGTACGGCTCGTTCCGTTTCTGAAGGACGTGTGGCCGAACCATCGCGCCTTGCGTACCCCGGAGATGTCGACCCGCCTTGTCGATTTGGCGTTCGCGAGCGGCAATCTGTTCCCGCAGATCGTCGACTCGATCTTGCCGCGGCTTGTGCCTGTACGCAGCGGAATGCTGCGAGGTTTCATGCTGCGGGAAGAAGCCGAGAACCACCTTGCCTCGACCTATCCGGCGGCAATGCTGGACCTGCTGTGGGTCATCCTCGCTGAAGACACGACGCTGTGGCCCTACAAGATCGAAGATGTGCTCGACGTTCTGTCGGATGCCTCCGAAACGCGTGGCGATCCGAGGCTATCTGAACTGCGTCGCCGTCGTCTCAGCTAGGCCGGGACGACCGGCAGCCGCCCTTTCGTAGGCTTTGGGAGCCGCGGCAACGAGAGGGAGGTCCGGTTCGGAGCGCCCTGGAAGGCCTCCGGAGGTTAGCAATGGGGACCGACCTGCCTCTTGCCGATGTGACCGGCTTTGCGCGGGCCGGGTCGGTAGGAATGTCCGCTCCAAGAGGGCCTGCAAGGCCCTCCCAGCCGTGAGTGATCCTCGCAATGCTGCGAGCGGATGGGCTTAAAAGTTGCGAGCTTCCGATCGATTCGAAGCCATCCTCTGCTCAAAGATTCTCATTTTTGCTCATCTTTTCGTTGAGACGAATTTTATTAGGACATCAGCACAAACGCAGCGTTCCAGCCATCTTCCGTCGCTCAGAGCAATTCCAGCCGCTCTAAATTAATTGTAGCCCCCCTAGCGGGAGGCCGAGGTGCTGTCCGGGCTGACCAAGCTCGCTTTGGAGATGGCCCGGACCTTCCAGGCCGAGGCGGTCGCCGCCCTCGCCGCCGGCGATCTCGACCGCGCCGGCAAGGCCGAAAGCCGCTTCGGCACCCTCTTCCTCGCCATCCGCCGCGCCGTGGCGCTCAAGCTCCGCCGGCGGCGGGAGGGACTGGCCGCCGCGTCGCCGATCGAGGCCGACGCCCCGATGCTGTCCGAGCTGATGGAGCTCGCGGAGGAGCTGGCCCGCGGCTTTCACGCCCAGGCCCTCGCCGCTCTCGCGGCCGGCGATCTCGACCGCGCCGGGGATGCGGAGACCCGCTTCAGCAGCCTGTTCCTCGGCATCCGCCGCGCCATTGCGCTCAAGGCCAGGCTGCGGCAGCAGCGGGAGCAGGCACAGCGCGAGGCCGAACTCCGGCGGAAGACCCGGCAGGACGAGGCGGACGGCCGGCGCCACGCCGTCGCCCAGGGCGTCGCCGCTGCCATCGCCGCGGTTCCCGACCCCGAGGCCCGGGAGCAACTGACCGCCGATCTCCGGGAAAAGCTGACCGAGGATGAGCGCATCGACGTCGACCTCGCCGACACCGCCTTGCCGATCGAGGCCCTGATCGCCAGCCTGTGCCGGGCCCTCGGCCTGCCGCCTCCCGGGACTCCTCCGGCCAGCGGCCCCGCCGCCGCGAAGTCCGGGGCCCATCATGCCGGCGCCGGCCCGAAGGGCGAGCGCCGCCGGCACGACCTCGCCACCGGCGAGACTTCGACCGGAAGCGGCAGCCTGTCCCGGCGCCGCCCGGGGACGACCGGCCGGCCGGCGGCACCGGGCCGGCAGCCGCGCCCGATCCTGCTCCGCCCCCGCGGGCCGCCCTGATCGGCCGGCGCCGGACGGGCCGAATGCCGCCGCAGGACGACGAGCGCAACACGCCACCTGCAGATGCCCGCCCACATCCACCGGCACGGCCGACCGGAAGACCGGTCGCCGTGGCCGGATCTGTGCGTGGTGTTTGCAGGCCTTTTCAGAATGTCCCCGGGATCGCCCGGAGACCCGCAATGACATCGGCCGGAAGCAAAATGAGTCCCCCCTCCCGCAAGGGGAGGGGGACTGGAAGGGGGCAGGCTTCAGCTATTCCGAAAAGGCCTCGCCACGCGGGAGAGCCAAAGAGCATGGGTATCCAGGCCCTGCCGGGGGCTCGTGCTCACCAGCCGTGATAATACGGATGGTAATAATACGGATGGTAGTAGACCGGGCGCGAATAGGCGGGATAGACGACGCAGCCCGCCAGCGAGGCGGCTGCGATCAGGGCCGCACCGGTCTTGAGCAGGCGGGCGGAGAGACGCGACATGGCGAACATCCTCTGCTGACATCCGCGCCCGATCGGGCGCGACACTGTTTCCACGCTTGGGGAATGTTGGCCTGTCGCCAGTCTCTGTCAGCTTACGATGAGTTCATCGAAAAGAATCGGCTCGTGGTGTGGCCGATCGGCCGTCACGGATTCTGCAAAAGATGAATAATCGGAAAGACAGGAACGGTTCCGATCTTCGATCGTTTGACGATCCTGGCGGATCGTCTGGCGCTGATCTGGGCGAAATTGAGGCAATCAGTGTGTCGCCGACTTCGGCGTCTCGAACGCGACCAGCCGGCCGCCGTCGTCGGCCTTGGCCCAGCGCTCGACCGGCAGCTCGATCACCGCCAAGCCGGCGGTCGGATATTTCTCCGCCAGCCGCGCCAGCGCCGCCTTGTCGCCCGTCGTCGCCAGCCGGCGCGCCAGCTGCTCCAGGTCCGGGTTGTGGCCGACCAGCAGCACCGTCGCGGCCTCGTCCGGCGCCTGGCGCAGCCGGGCCAGCACCCCGGCGCCGCCGGCCAGATAGAGACCACGGTCGAAGCGGGTCTCGGGGGCGGCGCCCAGCGCCTCCAGCGCCAACGCCAGGGTCTGCCGGGCGCGGGTGGCGGTCGAGCACAGCACCAGATCCGGCACCGGCCCATGCGCCTTCAGCCAGGCGCCCATCTTCGGCGCGGCGTCGCGGCCGCGCGCCGCCAACGGCCGGTCGTGATCCCCCAGCGTTGGGTCGGCCCAGTCGGATTTCGCGTGCCGCAGCAGGATCAGGGTCTTCATCGCGCCTCCTCGCGGGCATACCCTGCGCAACATCTGGCGCCGCGTCCAGCCGCGAGGCACCATGCGGATGATGCGCCCGTTATGCCGGGCCGCGGGCCGAGGAGACGGACATGACCGACGGACTCTATTTCGCCAAGGGCCAGCGCGAGCACCGGCTGCTGCTCGGCCTCGGCAACCGCCACGGGCTGATCGCCGGCGCCACCGGCACAGGCAAGACCGTCTCGCTGAAAGTCCTGGCCGAAGGCTTCAGCCAGGCCGGCGTGCCGGTCTTCGTCGCCGATGTGAAGGGCGACATCGCCGGCATCAGCCAGCCCGGCGCGGCCAATCCGAAGATCGAGGAGCGCGCCAAGACGCTCGGCCTCGGCGTCCTGGCGTATCAGGGCTATCCGACCGTGTTCTGGGACCTGTACGGCAAGCAGGGCACGCCGGTCCGCGCCACGGTGGCGGAGATGGGGCCGCTCCTGCTGTCCCGCCTGCTGCAGCTCAACGACACGCAGGAAGGCGTGCTCAACATCGCCTTCAAGGCGGCGGACGAGGAAGGGCTGCTGCTGCTCGACCTCAAGGACCTGCAGGCGCTGCTGGCCCATATGGCCGAGAACGCCTCGAAGTTCACCGGCGTCTACGGCAACGTCTCCAAGGCCTCGGTCGGCAGCATCCAGCGCCAGCTGCTGGTGCTGGAGCAGCAGGGGGCGGAAGCCTTCTTCGGCGAGCCGGCGTTGGACCTCATGGATCTGATCCGCACCGGCGCGGACGGGCGCGGCGTGATCAACGTGCTGGCGGCCGAGACGCTGATCCAGGCGCCGCGGCTCTACGCCACCTTCCTGCTCTGGCTGCTGTCCGAGCTGTTCGAGCGCCTGCCTGAGGTCGGCGACCCGGACAAGCCGAAGCTGGTGTTCTTCTTCGACGAGGCGCATCTGCTGTTCGACGACGCGCCCAAGGCGCTGGTCGAGAAGGTCGAGCAGGTGGTGCGGCTGATCCGCTCCAAGGGCGTCGGCGTCTATTTCGTCACCCAGAACCCGATCGACGTGCCGGACAAGGTGCTGGCACAGCTCGGCAACCGGGCGCAGCACGCGCTGCGCGCCTTCACCCCGCGCGACCAGAAGGCGCTGAAGGCCAGCGCCGACACCTTCCGCACCGAGGCCGGACTCGACGTCGCCCGCGCGCTGCAGGAGCTGGCGGTGGGCGAGGCGCTGGTCTCCTTCCTCGACGGCAAGGGCATCCCCGAGGTGGTGGAGCGGGCGCTGGTCTGCCCGCCGATCTCGCGCCTCGGCCCGATCACCGATGCCGAGCGCCAGGCGGCGATCGCGGCCGGCGGGATGGCCGCGAAATACGCGGCCGCGATCGACCGCGACTCCGCCTACGAGAAGCTGAGCATCAAGGCGGCCGAGGCGCAGCAGCAGGCGACGGCGGCGGCCGAAGCCAAGGCCCAGGCGAAGGCCGAGGCCAAGGAAGGCCCCAGCATGGCGGAGTCGATCTTCCGCGACGTGATCCGCAACACCGGCAGCTCGGTCGGCACCCAGCTCGGCCGCAGCCTCGGACGCAGCGTCGGCGGCTCCGGCGCCAGCACGATCGGCGGCAGCATCGGCCGCGCCGTGGTCCGCGGCATTCTCGGCTCGCTCTTCGGCGGCCGGCGCTAACGGGCCGCGCGGCGGGAGGCGTCCTGCCGTAGGGGCGAGCCCCCCTGTCCGCCACGGGGGCGGCTGGGGTATGCTCCGCCCATGCAGGACAACGACGCCCTCCTCGACGCCTTGCGCCGCTCGGCCGACCCCGGCGTGGTCGATGCCGTCGACGATCTTGTCCGCAACGGCCGCGACGAGGCGCTCGCCCGCGTCAACGCCCTGGCCTTCGCGGCCGACCGCGGCCTGGACGAGGAGGCGATGATCGCGGCCCTGCTGCACGCCTCGCGGCTGGGCCTGTTCGAGATGTCCTGGAACATCCTGTGCCCGAGCTGCGGCGGTGTCCTCAGCGCCAACGCCACGCTGAAGAGCGTGCGGCAGCAGGATTATCATTGCGCCTTCTGCGCGCTGACCAGCGAGCCGACGCTCGACGACACGGTGGAGGTCAGCTTCACGGTGAGCCCCCGGAGTCGCAGCATCGCCGCCCATGACCCGGGCAGACTCGGCTTCTGGGACTATTACCGGCAGGTCTTCTTCGGATCGGGCCTGGCGTTCCCCGAGCCCGGCGCGTTCGACGAACTCAGCCGCAAGATCATGCTGGAGACGGTCGAACTGCAGGCCGGCGAACGCATGATCCTGGCCCTGCAGCTTCCGGCACACCCCGTCATCATCTTTGATCCCGTGACCCACACGGCCCATCTGATCGAGAGCGCGGGCGAGCCGACGCCGGAGCGCCGGGAACTGTCCATGGTCTTCACCAGCGCCCCTGCCGGCGTGGGCCACACGACCATGTCTCCCGGTCCGCTCCGCCTGCTGCTGGACAATCGCACCGAGGGCCGGGTGTTGGTGGGCGTCTTCGTGGCGGGGCCGGAGCTGGAAAGGCTCCTGGGCGGCCGCCGCCCGTTCCTGACCGCCAAGCGGCTGCTGACCAACCAGACCTTCCGCGACCTCTACCGGACCGAGACGCTCGACGTCGAGCAAAGGCTCAAGATCATGAGCCTGACCTTCCTGTTCACCGACCTGAAGGGGTCGACCGACCTGTACGAGCGGGTCGGCGACCTCGTCGCCTACGACCTGGTGCGCTCCCATTTCCAGATCCTGAACGAGATCGTGGGGTCCGAAGCCGGCGCCGTGGTCAAGACCATCGGCGATGCCGTGATGGCGACCTTCCCGGCGCCGCACCGGGCCGTTTCGGCCGCGCTGCGCATGCGCGACTCCATGCGGCAGCTGAACGCGCGGCAGGGGGCGGAGGAGCTGATCCTGAAGATCGGGATCCACGAGGGGCCGTGCCTTGCGGTGAGCCTCAACGACCGCCAGGACTATTTCGGCCAGACCGTCAACATCGCATCGCGGGTGCAGGCGCTGGCCACCGAGGACAGCATCTTCGCCACCCAGGGGGTGGTCCGGGACGCGGAGTCGGTCCGGCTGCTCTCGTCGCGCGGGATCGAAGCCCGGCCTCAGGCGCTGACGCTCCGGGGCGTCGCCGACCGCATGCCCGTCTTTGCGATGGGCTGACGCGGGAAGGGAGGCGACGCCAGGCAGAAGTGGCCGGACCCGCCCGACCGGCGGCCGCTGTCACCAAACTGCATAAGCTTCCGGGTACACGGGGGGTGAGCAGCAGGAGACAGGCACATGACCGAGCTGAAAGACACCGAGACCCGCAGCTGGCTCGAGATCGAACTCGAGGATGACATCGACGAGGAGCTCGAGCAGGCGGTCGACGACGCCCGCGTCCCGCCCGAGTTGCGCGCCCTGCTCGAGACGCGCAGGAAGAACACCATCGACCGCCACACCTATTTCAACGAGCTGCTGCGCCTGCAGAGCGAGCTCGTGAAACTGCAGGACTGGGTGCACTACAAGGGCCTCAAGATGGTGGTCCTGTTCGAGGGCCGCGACAGCGCCGGCAAGGGCGGCGCCATCAAGCGCATCACCCAGCGCGTCAATCCGCGCACCTGCCGGGTGGTGGCGCTGCCCGCCCCCTCCGACCGCGAGAAGACCCAGTGGTACTTCCAGCGCTACGTGCCGCATCTGCCGGCCGCCGGCGAGATCGTGCTGTTCGACCGCAGCTGGTACAACCGCGCCGGCGTCGAGCGTGTCATGGGCTTCGCCAGCGAAAGCCAGGTGGAGGACTTCTTCCGCGACGTGCCGGAGTTCGAGCGCATGCTGGTGCGCTCCGGCATCATCCTCGTGAAGTACTGGTTCTCCATCACCGACGAGGAGCAGCAGCTGCGCTTCCTTATGCGCATCCACGATCCCATCAAGCAGTGGAAGCTCTCGCCCATGGACCTGCAGTCCCGCGTGCGCTGGGAGCAGTACACCAAGGCCAAGGAGGCCATGTTCGAGCGCACCAGCATTCCCGAGGCGCCCTGGCACATCGTGGAGGGCAACGACAAGAAGCGGGCGCGCCTGAACTGCATCTCGCACCTGCTCTCGAAGGTCCCGTACGGGGAAGTGCCGCATGAGGAGATCACCCTGCCGGAGCGGGTGTTCGATCCGAATTACGAGCGCCGCACGCTGCCGGCCGAACTCTACGTGCCACAGCGCTACTGAATGGCGCTTCCTATTCGGGCTTGTGTATAGTGGCGCTGAAATCGAGCGCGGCAAGCGCTTGATATTACAGTTTTGTTGCGATCGATGAAGGTTCGGAGACGACCCGTGAGCATGTTGCAGAGCACCGCCGAGGCCGTCCTCACCGAGGTGCCGGAGGTTGTCCGCGCGCCTGTCCTGCCGTCCATCCCGGCGGATTCGCCCGACCGCTTCATCAATCGCGAGCTATCCTGGCTGGCCTTCAACCAGCGCGTCCTGGAGGAGGCCTACAACACCCGCTACCCGCTGCTGGAGCGGCTGCGCTTCCTGTCGATCTCGGCCTCCAACCTGGACGAGTTCTACATGGTCCGCGTCGCCGGGCTGAAGGCGCAGGTGGCGCTCGGCGTCGCCTCGCCGAGCCAGGACGGGCTCAGCCCGGCGCAGCAGCTCGGCGAGATCACCACCCGGGTGCAGGAGCTGATGCGCGACCAGCAGCATTGCTGGCGCGTCCTGAGCGAGGAGCTGCGCACCGCCGGCATCGCCGTGGTCGGGCCGGACGAACTGACCAAGTCGGAGAAGGCCTGGCTCGAGGAGCGGTTCCTCAACGAGATGTTCCCGGTGCTGACGCCGCTGGCCATCGACCCGGCCCATCCCTTCCCGTTCATCCCCAATCTCGGCCTGTGCCTGGCCCTGACCCTGGTCAACACCGGGGAGGAGACGCAGGACGAGATGGACGCGATCGTGCCGCTGCCGCCGCAGCTCGACCGCTTCACCCGCCTGCCCGGGGCGCCGATCCGCTTCGTGCTGATCGAGGACATCGTCAAGCTGTTCCTCGACCGGCTGTTCCCCGGCTACACGCTGCACGCCAGCGGCGTGTTCCGGGTGATCCGCGACAGCGAGATGGAGATCGACGAGGAAGCGGAGGACCTGGTCAAGACCTTCGAGAGCGCGCTGAAGCGCCGGCGCAAGGGCATCGTCATCCGCCTCGCCGTCTCCGCCGACATGCCGGACTCGCTGCGCCGCTTCGTCTGCGAGAAGCTGAAGGTGAAGGACGACGACGTCTTCGCCATGGACCGGCTGCTCGGCCTCAGCGACACCAGGAAGCTGATCGTCGACGAGCGGCCGGAGCTGCTGTTCTCGCCCTACAACGCCCGCTTCCCGGAGCGGGTGCGCGATTTCGGCGGCGACTGCTTCGCCGCGATCCGGGCCAAGGACATCGTCGTCCACCACCCCTATGAGAGCTTCGACATCGTCGTGCAGTTCCTGCGCCAGGCGGCGCGGGACCCCGACGTCGTGGCGATCAAGCAGACGCTGTACCGCACCTCGAAGGACTCGCCGATCGTCCAGGCCCTGGTCGAGGCGGCGGAGGCCGGCAAGTCGGTCACCGCGATGGTCGAGCTGAAGGCCCGCTTCGACGAGGAGGCCAACATCCGCTGGGCCCGCGACCTCGAGCGGGCGGGCGCCCAGGTGGTCTACGGCATCATCCATCTGAAGACCCACGCCAAGGTCTCGATGGTGGTGCGGCGGGAGCAGGGCGGCCTGCGCACCTATACCCATTTCGGGACCGGCAACTACCACCCGATCACTGCCAAGATCTACACCGACCTCAGCTTCTTCACCTGCGACCCGATACTCGGCCACGACGCCGCGGCGGTGTTCAACTACATGACCGGCTACGCCAAGCCGGCGAAGCTGGAGAAGCTGTCGATCGCGCCGCTGTTCCTGCGCAGCCGGATCATGGAGCTGATCGAGACCGAGATCGACAATGCCAAGGCCGGCAAGCCGGCCCAGATCTGGGTCAAGCTGAACGCCCTGGTCGACGCCACCATCATCGACAAGCTGTACCAGGCCTCCCAGGCCGGGGTGGAGATCGACCTGGTGATCCGCGGCATCTGCTGCCTGCGGCCCGGCGTGCCCGGCCTGTCGGAGAACATCCGGGTGCATTCGATCGTCGGCCGCTTCCTCGAGCACGCTCGCATCCTGTGCTTCGGCAACGGCCAGAAGCTGCCCTCGCGCCAGGCCAAGGTCCTCCTGTCCTCGGCCGACTGGATGCCGCGCAATCTCGACGGCCGGATCGAGAGCCTGGTACCGCTCGAGAACGCCACCGTCCGCCAGCAGGTGATGGAGCAGATCATGCTGGCCAACCTGAAGGATGAATCGAACACCTGGATGCTCGACCCCGATGGCCGCTATCATCGGATCGACGCGCCGGAGGACGCCTTCAGCGCACACATGTACTTCATGACCAACCCCAGCCTGTCCGGCCGGGGCAGTGCTCTGAAGGATGCGAAACGGGCGCCGCGCCGCCTGGCCAAGCCCGCGGAATGAGGATTTGAGATCAGGTGTTCCGTATCGGACCGATCGTGCCGTCCCGGCCGGGGCGGGTGGGCGTCATCGACATCGGCTCGAACTCGATCCGCCTCGTCGTTTATGACCGGGTGACCCGGTCGCCCGTTCCGGTGTTCAACGAGAAGGTGATGTGCGGCCTCGGCCGCGGGCTGGGCCAGGCCGGCCGCCTGTCGCCCGAGGGCTTGGTCCAGGCGCTCGACAACCTCTCGCGCTTCACCCGCCTGCTCGAAGGCATGGGCGTCGACCGGGTCGACGTGCTCGCCACCGCGGCGGTGCGAGAGGCCGAGGATGGCGCCGATTTCGTCGCCGAGGTCGAACGCCGCTGCGGCCTGCCGGTCACGGTGATCAGCGGCGTCGAGGAGGCGCGGCTGTCCGCCCTCGGCGTCATCTCCGGCATCCGCGACGTCGACGGCGTCATGGGCGATCTCGGCGGTGGCTCGCTCGAGCTGGTCGGGCTCGACCGCGGCGAGATCGACGAGCAGGTGACCCTGCCGCTCGGTCCGTTCCGGCTGATGGACGAGACCGGGGCGCGCAAGGAGGCGCGCAGCGTCGTGCTCGACACGCTGGGCCAGCAGGACTGGCTGCCGGCCTATGCCGGCCGCAGCTTCTACCCGGTCGGCGGCGCCTGGCGCGCCATCGCCAAGCTGTTCATGGAGCGGGTGAACCACCCGCTGCACATCATCCACCAGTACACGGTGCCGACCGGCGCGCTGGCCGATTTCGTCAGCCTGGTGGCGAAGCAGAGCAAGGGGGCCCTCTCCGGTGCCTCGATTTCCCGCCGCCGGGTCGAGATGCTGCCGATGGCCGCTCTGGTGCTGGAAGGCGTGCTGAAGACCCTGAAGCCGGCGCGGGTGGTGTTCTCGGCCCTCGGCCTGCGTGAGGGCCATCTGTTCGACCTGCTGTCGCCGGAAGACCAGGCGCGCGATCCGCTGATCTACGCCGCCGCCGAGCTGGCGCACCGGCTCGACCGCTTCGGCCATGCCGAGGTGGTGGCGGAATGGACCCGCTCGGTGTTCCCGGAGGAGACGGCGGACGACGCGCGGCTGCGCCAGGCGGCCAGCCTGCTGTCCGACATCGGCTGGTTCGAGCATCCCGACTACCGGGCCGAGCATGCCTGGCTGCGGGTGCTGCGCATGCCGGTCGCCGGGCTCGACCATGCCGAGCGCGTGTTCCTGGCGGCCGCGGTCTATGTCCGCTACGGCGGCACCCTGGGCGACGCGCTGACCGGGCCGGTGCTGGAGCTGCTGACCGAGGCGATGCGCAGCCGGGTGCTGCTGCTCGGACAAGCCCTGCGCCTGGCCCACACCCTGACCGGCGGCGCCACCTCGCTGCTCGAGCGCACCAGCCTCACGGTGTCGGGCGAGGCGGTGGTGCTGACCCTGCCGGCCGACGAGGAGGCGCTGACCGGCCTCGCCGTCGACCGCCGGCTCGAAGCCGTGGCCAAGGCCCTGGGCAAGCCCGGCCGCGTCGTGATCGAGGAAACGCGACGGGCGGCGGGGTAGGGTGCCGCACGCAACGTAATGACGTTGACACTACGGCTGTGCTATGATGGCTTGACCTGTAGGAGGTCGAGCCATGCCCACGCCAGGCGCCGCATCCGGTAAGCGTGAAACGCTGAACATCCGCATCAAGCCCGAAGAACGCAGCCTGATCGATCGGGCGGCGAAGGCACGAGGGAAGAATCGTACGGACTTCGTGCTGGACGCGGCGCGCGCAGCCGCCGAAGAGGCCCTGCTTGACCAGACCGTCATCGTGGTCAGCCCCGAGGCCTATGCTGCATTCCTGGCCCGGCTGGACATGCCGCCCCAGCCCAATGAGCGGCTGCGCCGGACGATGCGGACCAAAGCTCCGTGGGATAAGGAATGACGGTTTCGGCGCCCGAGCCGCTGCCGTCGCATCACGACACCGAGGGGTTCGGATCGGGCGTCGAGAGCCTGGACAACTGGCTGAAGCGCCGGGCCCTGAAGAACCAGACGACCGGCGCGTCCCGCACCTTCGTCGCCTGTGAGGGCCGCCGCGTGCTGGCCTATTACGCCCTGGCGTCGAGCGCGATCGCCATCGACGCCGCACCCGGCGGCTTCCGCCGCAACATGCCGGACCCGATCCCGGTGGTCGTCCTCGGTCGGCTCGCGGTGGACCGGTCCCGACAGGGCGGCGGCCTCGGCCGCGCCCTGGTCAGGGATGCGGGCCTGCGGGTCATCCAGGCAGCCGACATCGTCGGGATTCGCGGGATGATCGTGCACGCGCTGTCAGCCGAAGCCAGGACGTTCTACGAGCGGATCGGCTTCGAACCCTCGCCGCTCGATCCGATGACGCTGATGATCACGCTGGCCGACCTGAAAACGAGCCTCTGATCGGCCATCGGCGGGCGGCGTCACACGGGATCGGCCGCCGCCACCTCGAACGGCCGGTCATGCGTCAGCGTCGGCAGGGCCGCGCGGGCGGCGCGGACCCGGTCGAGGTCGAGATCGGCCACGATCAGCCCGACCTCGGTCCCGGCATCGGCCAGCACCTCGCCCCAGGGCGACACGATCAGCGAATGGCCCCAGGTGCGGCGGCCCAAATGATGCGTGCCGGTCTGGGCCGGGGCCAGGACGAAGCAGCCGGTCTCGATCGCCCGGGCCCGCAGCAGCACCTCCCAATGCGCGGCGCCGGTGGCGCAGGCAAAGGCCGCCGGCACCGCCAGGATCTCAGCCCCCGCCTTCGCCAGGGCGCGGTGCAGCTGCGGGAAGCGCAGATCGTAGCAGATGGTCAGCCCCAGCCTGCCGCCGCCCGGCAGCCGCGCCACTGCCCCGGTGCCGCCCGGGGCGAACTGCGCGCTCTCGCGATGCACCTCGCCGTCCGGGAGGTCGGCGTCGTAGAGGTGGATCTTGTCGTAGCGCGCCAGCACCGCGCCGTCGGGCCCGAGCAGGTAGGAGCGGTTGGCGAAGCGCGGCCCCTCGGTGCGCACGACGGCGGAGCCGAGCAGCAGCACCGTCCCGGTCTCCTGGGCCAGGGCGCGGTAGCTGGCCAGCGCCTCGTGCCGCTCCTCCGGCTGCGCCCTCTCCTGCAGCAGCGCCGGGTCCTCGATGATCGCATCCGCCACCTCCGGCAGCGCGATCAGCGTCGCCCCGCGCGACGCGGCGTCACGGATCAGGGCGCCGGCCGCGGCGAGGTTGGGGCCGACCTCCGGCCCGACATTGAGCTGGATGCAGGCGGCGCGGATCACGGTCATTTGGCCACCGAGACGTTCCAGTAGCGCGGCGCGTCGGCCGGCCAGACCTTGAAACCCTGGATCCGCTTGGCCACGGCGTAGTCGGAGGCGTGCAGGTACAGGCTGGCGGCCGGCGCCTCCTCGGTGAACAGCCGGCCGATCTGGTCCAGCACCGATTGCATCTGCGCCCGGTCGGTGGTGGCGTTGGCCTGGGCCAGCAGGTCGATGGCACGCGGGTCCTTCCAGATCTTGCGCGGCTGCGGCCCGATGATCCGCTCCCACTGGCCCAGCGGGTCGAGCCGCGGCGAGTAGGAGAAGGACTGGG
Source organism: Inquilinus sp. OTU3971 (assembly GCF_038440215.1). Classification (NCBI taxonomy): domain Bacteria; kingdom Pseudomonadati; phylum Pseudomonadota; class Alphaproteobacteria; order Rhodospirillales; family Rhodospirillaceae; genus Inquilinus; species Inquilinus sp. OTU3971. Next base: position 85,151 of record NZ_JASATH010000005.1, read on the forward strand.
TCTGGAACTTGCCGGTCTGGTAGGCGTCCAGTTGCGCCGTCCATTCCAGCACTTCGAGCTCGACGTTCAGCCCGACGCTGCGCAGCATGTCCTGCATCAGCACGCCGCAATCATACATCTCGGCATAGCGCTTGTTCGCGGTCATGACGATGCGCTGGCCCTTGTAGCCGGCCTCGGCCAAGAGGGCCTTGGCCCGCTCCGGGTCGTAGGGCAGGGCGTCGGTCTGGGCCTGGGAGTGATAGGGGCTGAACTCCGGCACCGGCGTCGCCTGGAACTTGGAGCCGCCGAAGGTCACGGCCTCGGCGATGGCGGCGCGGTCCAGCGCCATCACGATCGCCTGCCGCACCCGCTTGTCCTGCAGGATCGGGTCCCCGGAGTGCAGGATCAGCGCCTCCCAGCCCGGGGTGATGCTGGACTGGACTTCGAAAGCGATGTTGTCCCGGATCTGGATCCGGTCCTGCGATTCCAGCGGGGCCGTGTCCAGCGCGCCGGCCTGCAGCGCCGTCAGCTTGGCCGCCGAATCCGGCATGATGTTGAAGCGGACCTTGTCGACGAACACCTCCTTGCGGCCGACATAGCCGCTCATGGCATCGTTGCGCGGCGTGTAGCCGTCGAAGCGGCTCAGCTCGATGTACTGACCCGGGCGCCAGTCCGACAGAATGAAGGGGCCGGTGCCGACCGGCTTGTCCCAGCTGCCGTCCGGCTTGACCGAGGATGGGTGCAGCACCGGCGTGCCGCCGCAATCCATCCGCGCCAGGTTATAGAGGAACCCGGCGCTGGGTCGGTCCAGGACGTAGACCACGGTGTCTGGGTCCGGCGCCGTCACGCTCTCGACCTTCAGCCCGTTGTCGCCGGTGTAGACGTCGCGGCAGCGCCATTTGGTGGCCGGGTCCATCAGCCGGTCCCAGGACCATTTCACCTCGGCCGAGGTCATGGTTGCGCCGTTCTGGAACTTCACGCCGCGGCGCAGACGGAAGGTGTAGGTCTTGCCGTCGTCCGACACGTCCCAGCGGTCGGCCAGCATCGGCCCGACCTCCAGGTCCTCGCGGAACCCGACCAGCCCCTCGACGATGTGCTGGTGCACGATGTCGGTGGCGCCGTCGCGGTCGACGCCCGGGTTGGTGCTGCGGATGTCGGCCGACAGCACGGTGCTGATGGTGCCGCCGCGCGGCGTCTCGGCCGCGGCGGGGACCGCCGCCAGCGCCGCCGCCGCGGCCAGTAGCATGAGCCGGTTCATTTTGCCCCCTGTCTGTTTGTGGTTATGCGCCGAAGGCGGATGCCCGGCCGGGGCCGAGCACGTCGTGGAAGAAGTCGCGCGCCCGCTCCGCCACCGCTGCGAGATCGTGGGCGGCGCCGGGGATGATGTCGTGCCGCACCGCCAGGCCGTGCGCCTGCAGGTTGCGGCGCAGGCTGGTCAGCCGGGCGATGCGGTTGGCCCCGGCCCGGTTGGCGTCCGTCATCCAATGCCGGCTGCCGGGCCGGTGGGTGATCGACGCCGTCTCCAGGTCGCTGTCGCCGATCGCCAGATGCACCGGCACGCGGCGCATCGCCTCCAGGTCCGGGGCGCGGCCGAAGATTCGCTCCATGTCCCGCGTGCCCACCCACCAGTCGCGCTTCGGGTCGATCAGCGTGACCGACCCCGGGGAACCGATCGACACGGCGCGCAGCCGCTCCGGATGCAGGTAGAGGAAGCGGTGGGCGAAATGGGCGCCGCCGGAGAAGCCGAACAGGCAGAACCGGTCGAAGCCCAGGCCGATGCGCGCCTCGGCCTCCGCCACCATGGCCAGCAGCAGCCGGTCGTACCGGATGTCGCCCTCGGCCATGTATTTGTAGCCGTCCTCGTTGCCGTCGCCGAGCGGGTCGGCCGGGAACAGCGGCGCCAGCACCACGGCGCCGTGCCAGCGGGCGAAGTCGGCGAAGGCGTCGCGGCTCGATTCCACGCCCCGCAGGCTGCCATGCACCGCGACCAGCAACGGCACCCGCTCGGTGCGGCGCAGCCGCGGCGGCACGAACAGGCTGTAGCCGAAGCGCGGATCGGCCCGGCAGGACAGCACCGGCGTGGTGCCCGTCCGTCGCGGACCCGCCGGCGCCGGTCGCACCACCGCTCCGGGGACCGCCGCACGCCCGGTTTCGAGATCCGCCTTCAGCACGCCGCCATCGGCCATCTGGCATTCTCCAAAATTGGCGCCAATTTTTCCGTGACGATAGACGTCAAAATCGCAGACGGCAACCCGGCATGCTACAAGACTGCTGGCGCGCCGGGCGCGGACGGAACGAGACACCGAAGAACGATGAAGCGGCAGGGCATGGATCGGGGGCGGGTCGAGACGCTGGTCGAGGCGATCCGGGATGACATCCTCTACGGCGTCTATCGGGCCGGGGAGTGGCTGAAGCAGATCGATTTGCAGGAGCGCTACGAGGCCAACCGCTTCGAAGTGCGGCAGGCGCTGGTCGAGCTGAAGAACCGCCGGCTGGTCGAGCACAAGGTCAATAGCGGCTTCCGGGTGGCGGCGCCCGACCCTGAGGAGCTGCTGCATCTGAAGGCGGTGCGGACGATCCTCGAGACCGGCGCGGCGGAGCCGGTGGTGGCGCGGGCGACGGCCGCCGACCTGGCCGAGCTCGACGACATCGCCACGCGCTTCGGGCAGGCGATCGAGACCGCCGACCCGCCGACCCGGACCGAGCTGAACTACGCCTTCCACCGCCGGCTCTACGACATCGCCGGCAACCCTGTGCTGGCGGCGCTGATCCACGACATGCGCGAGCGCGGCCAGTCCGGCACCACCGGCCGCTGGTTCACCCTGGCGGGCTTGCGCCTCAGCGCGCAGGAGCACCACGCCATGGTCGCCGCCATCCGCGCCCGCGACGTGGCGGCGCTGCGGCAGCTGATCGACCACCACATCAACCGGCGGTGACCGGGCCGAGAAGTTCGGAAGACGAGACGCTGCACGGAGATCTCAGTCACCAGATCACTGCAAAGCATAGATTTTTCCGGTAATTCGGTTCGATCTTGTTGCAAATTTAAATCATACAATAACAATTGCAGATCAGCTCGGGATCGAAATAATGTCAGATATAGGTTCCGTAGTTCGGAATCGGATGGATGTGTCGCGTAGTATGCAACCGATGATGTCTGTTCATTTTTTACGACAGTGATTCTGAGTTTCGCAATATTTATTTAATATAAAAAAGGATATCAGAAATATCTATAAAAGAAGAATATGGTTTGTTCGTTTTTGCTGAAGGTATTTCGTGATTGTTATTGGTGATGATTGTCAATCATGAGGTATCGTTGGTTGCAAATTCGGTCGCATTTTGGTGGATGGCGATCGATTTTGGAAGAGATGTTTCGATTGGCAGATTTATCGGGAGGACAGCATGGACAGAACGGATTTCAACCTGACGCGCCGCGATGTTCTGGTGGCAGCCGCCGCCGTGGCCGGCGCTGCGGCCGTGCCGTTTCGGCCGGCGCGGGCGGCCGCGAAATACACCCGCCCCAATGTCACCAGCCCCGCCGGCCAGAGGATGCTGGCCAGCTACGCCAAGGGCGTGCAGGCGATGCTGGACCTGCCGGCCGACCACCCGCAGAACTGGTTCCGCAACGCGTTCATCCACATGATGGACTGCCCGCACGGCAACTGGTGGTTCTATGTCTGGCACCGCGGCTATATCGGCTATTTCGAGCGCACCATCCGCACGCTGAGCGGCGACCCGGACTTCGCACTGCCCTATTGGGACTGGACCCAGCTGCCGCAGATCCCGGACGGGATGTTCGACGGCCCCCTGACCCCGACGGATTCGGCCTATCTGCCCTATACCGGCAACCTGGCGCGGTTCTCCGATTTCGTCACGCCGGCCCTGACGAAATACTGGGACAGCCTGTCGCCCGACCAGCTCACGCAGCTGAACAACCGGGGCTACAAGGCCTTCGGCGACATGTGGAACGACGTGACCGGCTATATCCCGCCGCAGCCGCCGCCGCCGGCGGAGCCGAAATCGGGGGGTTACGCCGTCACCGAGAACCAGGCGTTCTGCGTGACCTCCAGCGCCCGCTACCTGTCGCGCGACAACCCGAAGCTGGACGACAAGACCGCCGTCGACGTCTCGCTGTTCATGATCATCGCAGGATTGCTGCCGAAGCACTTCAACGAAGCCTTCGCTCCCTTCAGCTTCACCAGCGCCAAGACGCCCTCGCACAACACGGCGCCGCCCAACTCGAAGGTGTTCTCCCTGCTCGAAGGGTTCCCGCACAATAAGACGCACAACTATCTCGGCGGCTTCAGCAGGACCGACCCAGGCCCCTACGGCAACATGACCAACAACCTGTCGCCGGTCGACCCGATCTTCTTCCTGCATCACGCGAACATGGACCGGCTGTGGGATGTCTGGACGCGGAAACAGATGCGTGAGCGTGGGCCCATCGGTCCAGCCGACCCGGATGCCGCGACCTTCAACAACGAACCGTTCCTGTTCTACATCGACGGCGACGGCAAGCCTGTCGGCCCGGCCAAGGCCGGCGACTATTTCGACATGAGCGTGTTCGACTACGACTACGAGCCGGGGTCGGGGGAGGAGATCGTCCCGAAGACCGGCGACGGGCTGGTCGCCGCCGCGCCGCCGCAGCCCATCCAAGGCTCAGTGGTGGCCAATGTCGGCAAGGTGGCGGTGCCGGCGGCCGCCGTCCGGGGCCATCTTGCCGCGACGGGTGGGCGGCCATTGGTGGCGCAGATCACGCTGCCTCAGCCGTCGGGGCCGTCCCCGACCCGCGAGTTCGACATCCTTGTCAACGCGCCCGAGGGCGTCACTCAGGTTTTGGCCGACAGCCCTTACTATGCCGGCACCTTCGCCCTGTTCGGCGCGCACACGCCGGGCATGCACGGGCATGGCGACATGGACCTGACCTTCGCGGTGCCCCTGCCGAAGACGCTGCGCGCCTTCACGGAACTGGGCGCCGCGGCGGAGGCGACGCTGAACATCCGGGTGGTGCCGTCCCATGGACAGAACAAGCCGGCCGTCGCGCTCAAGGCCGTCTCGCTGGCGACGCAGTAGAGCGGCGCTCAGCCTCGCCGCTGCGGCCTTCGGATTGCTCGCAATCCTGGTCCTCGGCGGCAGCGCGGCGGCGCAGGAGCTGACGCTGCCCCTGCCGCGCCCGCTGCGGCCGGGCGAGATCGCCTGGCTGCAGGTGGAGGTCGGCCGGATAGGCCGGGGCCAGGAGGTCATCGTGGCAACGGCATCGGGCCGGGACATCGGCGTGATCTCGCCCTTTGCCATCCGCACCGGGCAGGAGGCCGGGACCTACCCGCTTCCTGTTCCGACAGAGGCGATCGAGGGCGACCGCGTCGTCGTCCGGCTCAGCATCACCCAGGTCGGAGCGCCGCCGCGCGACCCGACCGGGGAGGAGGTCCGGCGCGTGACGGTGCTCCTCGGTCCCTGACGGGCCAGCCCCTCACGGGGTGGATTTATTGCGATTTCGATAGTGCGAACAATTTTTGGAGGAGGATATGGCTGTCGATACCAAGGTCTCCATTGGACGTCTTCTGCTCGTCGGCCTTGCATGGGCCGCCTTCGGCACGGTACCGGCCGGGGCGCAGACCGCGGAGCGGCTGGTCAGCAATCCCCGGGTCCTCGGTGCGGGGGTCTCTCCGCCGACGAGCCTGAGGCCGCGGGTGGCCGAGGCGTTGCCGCATGAGCAGGTGCTGGATCTCAACATCGTCTACACCGAAGGGCAGCTGTACAACCCGGCGACGGGCCGCTACGACAAGGTGCATCTGCGCAGCTACAACGGCACCGATGTCAACCCGACGGCGCCGTATGTCTCGCCGACGATCGACGTCGATGCGGGCGACACGATCCGGGTCAACCTGCACAACCAGCTGCCGGCGGACCCGAGCTGCGCGCCCGATCACGAGCACAATGGGGGGCACTGCTTCAACGGCACGAATCTGCACAGCCACGGGCTGTGGGTGAACCCGTCGGGCAACGGCGACAACGTGCTGCTGTCGATCAACCCCGGCGTCAAGTTCCAATACGAATACAACATCCCGGGCGACCATCCGGCAGGGACGTTCTGGTACCACACCCATCGCCACGGCTCGACCGCGCTGCAGGTCTCCAGCGGCATGGCCGGGGCTCTGATCATCCGCGGCAACCGGCTGCCCACCGGCTCGACCAAGGGCGACCTCGACACGCTGCTGGACGGCTTCCCGGAGCGGGTGATGGTGTTCCAGCAGATCCAGTATGCCTGCCGCAACCCGGACGGAACGATCAAGCGCGAGGGAACCGACGGTCCCTATATCTGCGACGCCGACGATGTCGGCGAAATCGAAAACTACGACCTGTTCTCCCCGGGGGAATGGCCCGATTCGGGACGCTACACGTCGATCAACGGCGTCGTCCTCCCCACCTTCAAGGCCACCCAGGGTCAGATCGAGCGCTGGCGGATGATCCATGCCGGCGTGCGCGACACGATCAGCCTCAGGATCGTGAAGATGAAGCCCTCGGCCCAGATCGCCGCGACCTTCAGCCAGGCGGAGGCCCAGACTTTCATCGAGCAATCCTGTAACGACTCGGGCATCACCTATTATCGGGTCGCGGCGGACGGGCTGACCCTGGCGCAGGCGCAGGGCTCGAACCTCACGGTGTTCCAGCCCGGTTACCGCTGGGACACGCTGACGGTGTTCCCGGAGGCGGGCCGCTACTGCCTGATCGACGCATCCTCGCCGAAGGCTGGGTCGGTCAACGGCGACAACCCCAACCCGTCGCTCCTCGGCTTCGTGGATGTCGAACCGGGCACGGAGGTCCCGAACCTCACCAGCTATGTGGTCAATACCCTGGCGGCTGCGGCCGAAGCCGAGATGCCCGCTGATATCGCACCGGCGGTGGTCGCCGACCTCAGGAACGGCCTCAGATTCTCCCTCTTCGTCCCCCATCCGGACATCGCGGACGGCGAGGTCACGGGCCATCAGGAGCTGACCTTCTTCATCGATGTCAGCGACCCCGACAATACCAAGTTCGAGGTGAGCAACACCCTGAGCGAGGCCCAGGCCGAGCCCTACAAGCCCGACCGGCTGGACCGGGTGCTCAAGCTGGGCGGGGTGGACGAGTGGACGATGCAATCGCATTTCGTCAGCCATCCGTTCCACATCCATGTCAATCCGTTCCAGATCGTCTCGATCATCGATCCGGCTGGCCACGACGTCAGCCTCCCGGGAGCCCTCGACAACGATGGCGGCAAGCCGGACGTGGCCGATCCCCAATATCCGGGCCTGAAGGGCGTGTGGAAGGACACGCTCTGGATCAAGAGCCTGCTCCCGAATAAGGACATCACCGATCCCAAGAAGGGCCTCTACACGATCACGGTCCGGACCCGCTATGAACGCTACATCGGCGAGTTCGTGCTGCATTGCCACATCCTCGACCATGAGGACGGGGGCATGATGCAGAACGTCGCGATCGTGCTGCCGGACGGGGATGTTTCGGCGGCGGCTGCGGCGGCGCCGCCGCTCCAGCTCCAGCAGGGGCACATGCACACGAAGAAGCCCTGAACGGGCCGCACCACCCGGGTCCCGTCGTGGACCCGGGTGGTGCTCTCACCATCTTACCATCCCGCCGTCGACATTCAGCGTCTGCCCCGTGATCCAGCGCGCCTCGTCGGAGGCGAGAAAGGCGATCGCCGGGGCGATGTCGCGCGGCTGGCCCTGGCCGGGGATCGCCTGCAGCATCTCGACGAAGCCGAAGGCCTGGGCGTGTGGGCTGGCCATGACCCCGTCCGACGCCGTCAGCCCCGGCGTCACCGCGTTCACGGTGATGCCGTGCTTGCCCAGCTCGGTCGCCAGCGCCCGGGTGAAGCCGAACACGCCGCCCTTGGCCGCGACATAGGCCGCCATGTTCGGCGTGCCGGCGAAGATGGTGTTCGAGCAGATGTTGACGATGCGGCCCTTGCGTCCGTCCCGCCGCATCAGGTCGGAGGAGGCGCGGGACATCAGGAACACGCCGGTCAGGTTGACCGCGACGATCTTGTTCCAATGCGCCAGGTCGACCTCGTCCCAGGCGATGAACGGCACGATCGCGGCGTTGTTGACCAGGATGTCGACCCCGCCGGCCCGCGCCGCCACCGTCTCGTGCAGCGCTGCCACCGAAGCGGGATCGGAGACGTCGCAGGCGACGGCGAAGCTGTCGTTCCCCAGCGCCGCGGCCACGGCTGCGGCGCCGTCGGCATTGATGTCGGCGACGACAATCCGCGCGCCGTCGGCCGCCAGCCGCTCCGCGATCGCCCGACCGATGCCCTGCGCCGCCCCGGTCACGATCGCGACCTTGCCCGAAAGATCCGAAGCCATGTCCCTGTTCCTTTGTTGGTTGGTGAGTCAGCCGGCGTCGATGGCCGCCATCGCGGCCGCCACGCCGCGGCCGATATCGACCTTGTGGCCGAGTGCGCCCAGCGCCCCGCCGAGGGCGCTGATCGCCACCACGGCGTAGAGCGGCTGGGCGGTTGGCCCCATATGGCCGATGCGCACCAGCTTCCCCAGTGTCTCGCCGCGGCCGGAGGAGAAGGCGACACCGTAGCGGTCGCGCGCGACCCCGCGCAGCGCCTCGTCGGCCACGCTGTCGGGCACCCGGACCGCCGTGGTGGTAGGGGAGGCGATGGCCTCGTGCGCCGGCCACAGCGCCAGCCCCATCGCCTGCAGACCGGCCCGGCAGGCCCGCGCGGTCAGCGCGTGGCGGGCCCACACCGCTTCCGGCCCCTCCGCCAGATACTGGTCGAGCGCGGCGTCGAGGCCGTTGACCTCGGCGACCGAGGGGGTGAAGGGGAAGGGCCGGTCGTGCTTCCAGGCGTGCTCCCAGTCCAGGATGCTCAGCATCGAGGCGCGGGGCGCGTCGGGGTTGGCCTTCATCTTGCTCCAGGCGCGGTCGCTGACGCCAAGCAGGCTCAGGCCCGGCGCACCGCCCAGGCACTTGTTCGGGCCGGTGACGAAGATGTCGGCGTGGCAGGCCTCGGGGTGCACGTCCATGCCGCCGAAGGACGACACCGCGTCGACGATGAGGTAAGCGCCGTGTTCCGCCACGATCCGGCCGATCGCGTCGACCGGATTGATCGTACCGGACGGCGTGTCGTGGTGGCAGGCGGAGACGATGCGGATGTCGGGCCGGGCCTGCAGCACGCGGGCGACGGCGTCCGGGTCGATCGCCTCGTTGTAGGGCACTTCGATCTCGACCAGCTCGGCACAGTACCGCTTGGCCCAATAGCCGAAGCCCTTGCCGTAGACGCCGGAGGCGAGGTTCAGCACCACGTCGTCGCGGGCGATCAGCGAGGCCGCCGCCGCCTCCAGCCCCAGCACCGGCTCGCCATGCAGGATCACCGGCGGCGTCGACAGGCGCATCGCCGTCCGGGCCTTCTCGGTCACCTGCTCGTAGAAGGCCTGGAACACCGGGTCGTAGTCGTAGTGGATGGTGCGCGACAGCCCGCGCAGCACCGCCGGATAGGCGTCGACCGGTCCGGAGGTGAGGGTGAAGACGGGCTCGCGGATCGTCTGGTCGGGCATGGGAATGACCTCAGCCGTAGAATTTCGGGCCGGTCTGGTAGTTCGGGAAGTTCGCGGGGTCGTGCGAGAACATCAGCTCCGCCTCCCGCTCTTCCGCGAGCTTGGCCAGGCGGCGCATCGAGGCGACGCCCGCGACCGGGTCGATGTGGAAGGAGGCCTGGCATAGCGTCTCCAGGCTCTTCTGGGTGTAGGCGGCGTCGATCGTGAACAGGATCGGCCGCCGGGTCTGGAACTCGACCAGCAGGCTGTAATGGCCGATGGCGTGGCCGGGGGTGAACAGCAGGTGCACGCCCTTGGCCAGCTCGACATCGCCCTCGACCGTCTCGAAGCGGGAATTGGCGTCAGTGGTGCCCGCCAGCAGCTGGTCGCTCTTGCCGCGCGCCGCGGCGGCCTCGGCCGAGAAGCTCAGGTCGGAATAGCCCAGCACCTCGAAGGGCTGCGGCGTCGCCGCCTGGGCGATCTCGTCCCGGTGGCACAGCTTCTTCGCATGTGGGAAGTACTTGTTGCCGCCGACATGGTCGAAGTGGAAGTGCGAGTTGACGACGGTGCCGACATCCTTCGGCTCCAGCCCCAAGAGGCCGAGCGCGCCGGGGATGGTCTGCTCCTTCGTCTGCTGCGGCTTCTCGAAGGGCAGCACCTTCATCACATGGTCGTAGTCGAAGCCGCTGTCGATCAGGAAGCGGCCCTCGGCATGCTCGACCAGGATGGAATAGACCGGGAAGCGGATCTCGCCGCCGGGACCGCGGTTCCAGAAGACGTGGTAGCCGTCGAGGACGAGCGAGCCGCCGTCGAGCAGAAAGACCTTGGTGTCTGTCATGGGTTCCTCCGGAAGGGTCAGCGGGCGCCTCGGACGTAGGGTAGGCCCAGCGCCGCGGGCAGGCTGGCGCGCCGTCCGAACAGCACCAGCACCACCATCACCGCGGCGAAGGGCAGCATCTGGATCACGTCGGTCGGCACGTCGACGCCGGCGACCTGCAGTGCCGTGGTCAGCGACAGGCAGGCGCCGAACAGCAGGGCGCCGAGCAGCACCCAGACCGGCCGGCCGCGCGCCAGCATCGCCAGCACGATGCCGATGAAGCCGGCGCCGTTGGTCATGAAGGGGATGAACAGCCCGGCGCCGATATTGGCCAGGAAGGCGCCGCCGATGCCGGCCAGCGCACCGGTGGCCAGCACCGCGGCGGTGCGGATGCCGATCACGTCGACCCCGGCGGCATCCAGCGCCGCCGGCTTGTCGCCCGCCGCCTGCAGGTCGAGGCCGAGCGCGGTGCGCCGGAACACCCAGGCCAGGACGAAGACCAGCGCGACCGCGAGATAGACCACCGGGTGGCGATCGAACAGGGCCGGGCCGATCACCGGGATCGCCGATAGCAGCGGGATCGGCAGGGTGGCGGCACCCTCCAGCCGCGGATAGCTCTGGGCGAACTGGAAGAAGTGGAGCAGGGCGGTCAGCCCCTCGGCGCCCAGGGTCAGGGCGATGCCGATGACGATCTGGTTGAGGCCGAGCCGGACGCAGAGCAGCGCCATCAGCAGGGCCACCAGCAGGCCGCCGCCGGCGCCGCCGAGGAAGCCGAGCCAGATCGACCCGCTGGAATAGGCGACCAGGAAGCCGAGATAGGCGCCGGCCAGCATCATGCCCTCGATGCCGACATTCAGCACGCCGGCCTTCTCCGAGATCTGCTCGCCCAGCCCGGCCAGCAGCAGCGGCACGCCGGCGGTGATGGCGCCGAGCACCAGCGAGGTCAGGAAGGCCTGGGTCAGCAGCCCGTCCATGCTCAGGCCCTCATCCGCTCGCGGCGCCGGTGGTCGACAAACTCGACCAGCGCCAGCGCGATCAGCAGGATCGCCATCACCACCAGGGTGAAGTAGTGCGGCACGCCCAGCCGCCGCGCCGCGCTCTCGCCGCCGATCGACAGGACGGAGAACAGGAAGACGAAGGCGATGCTGGCGAAGCCGTTGAACCGGGCCAGGAACACCAGCGGGATCACCGCCAGGCCATAGGCCGGGTTCCAGTCGGCGCGGACATTGCCCTGCACGCCGATGATGTCGACCGCTCCCGCCATGGCCGCGAGCCCGGCCGAGATGGCGAAGACGGCGACGGTCAACCGCGGCACCGGCAGCCCGGCATGCACGGCGGCGCGGGCATTGGCGCCGACCACCCGCAGCTTCAGCCCGAAGGCGGTGCGGGTCATCATCAGATGGACCAGTACGACGGCGACGAGGCCGAGCACCAGCCCGCCGCTGATGGTGCTGCCGAACAGCCGCGGCAGCCGGTCGTCCACCGCCAGGGTCCGGGTCTGCGGCACCGTGGTGGCGGGGTCGCGGAAGGCCAGCTTCACCAGCACATTGGCGAAGGAGGTGCCGAGGAAGGTCATCATCAGCGTGGTGATGATCTCGTTCACCCCCTGATAGGCGCGCAGCAGCGCCGGCAGCAGCGACCAGGCGGCGCCGACCGCCGCGGCCAGGACCAGGCACAGCGGCAGGGCGATCCAGCCCGGCAGCGCCGCCGCCAGCGGCGGCCCGGCCGCGGCGACGATCACCGCGGCCAGCAGGAACTGGCCGTCGGTGCCGAGATTCCAGATGCCGGCACGGAAGGCGACGATCAGCCCGGCGGCCAGGAACAAGAGCGGCGCCATCCGCGACAGCGACGCCTGCAGCCCGAGCCAGGAGAGAAGGCCGCGCTGCAGGACCAGCCCGTAATAGGCCAGCGGGTCCGTCCCCAGCGCCAGCAGCACGCCGCCGGACAGCAGCAGCGCCGCCAGGATCGGCACCAGTGTGACCAGCGCCCAATGCAGCGCGGCTGCGGCCACGCCGGGGGTTGCGGGCGGCTTCTGCGCGGGGGCCGTGCCGTTCACCGCGTCCGCCGTCATGACGCCGCCCCGATCATCAGCTCGCCGACGCGCTGCCGCGCCCGGTCGTCATTGGCGACAGTGCCAGCGATGCGGCCGCGCGACATCACCGCGATCCGGTCCGCCAGCTCCAGCAACTCCTCCAGGTCGGTCGAGATCAGGATGGTGGCGACCCCGGCATCGGCGGCGTCGCGGATCCGCCGCCGCGCGGCAAGCGTGGTCTGCAGGTCGAGCCCGTAGGTCGGCTTGCTGTAGATCACGACCCGGGCGGCGCCGGACAGCTCGCGCGCCAGCAGCACCTTCTGGATGTTGCCGCCGGACAGGCGGCTGACCGGGGTGCGGATGCCTGGGGTGCGCACGTCGAAGGCGGCGACCAGGGCGCGGGCATGGCGGTCGATCTCGTCCGGCCGCTCCAGCCCGCGCGACCAGAAGGGCGCCTCGCCGATCTGCTTCAGCAGCAGATTCAGCGAGACGGGGAAGGGGCCGACAGTGCCCTCGCCCAGCCGGTCGTCGGTGACATAGCGCAGCCCCAGCCGGCGCCGCGCGCCGACATCCAGCCGGTCGATCGGCCGGCCATCCAGCAGGACGGTGCCGCCGCTCGCGGGCCGCTGCCCGGCCAGCGCCTCGGCCAGCTGCGCCTGGCCATTGCCGTCGATCCCGGCGATGCCCAGGATTTCGCCCGGTGCCACCTCCAGCGCGACATCGGCCACGGCCGCGGCGCCCTGGCCGGGCACGCTGAGGTCGCGGACGACCAGAATTGGTGCTGAGGCGTTTTCTTTTATTGTCCCCCCTCCCCTTGCGGGAGGGGGGTAGGGGGAGGGGGCTGC